>JAICPS010000528.1 GCA_025929715.1 Anaerolineae bacterium
CAGTTTTGAGTTTTCACGTTCATGGGAGGTTGTTACGTTGACAATTAGTAACCTGATTCTACCTAAGATTGAAAGTACTGCGATGACGCAGGAATACGGTCGCTTTATCGTAGGGCCGTTGGAGCGAGGATACGGAACCACAATTGGCAATTCGCTCCGCCGCGTGTTGCTTGCTTCTTTACCCGGTGCAGCGATTACATCTATTCGTGTGACGGATGTTCCGCATGAGTTTTCGCCGATTCCGCACGTGCGCGAAGACATGATGCAATTAATCCTGCACGTCAAGCAACTGCGTTTTAAATTGCACGATGCGGACTCGGCGCGCATTCGATTGGAAGTGAACGGTGCGGGCGTCGTGACTGGCGCCGACCTGATCTTGCCACCCGAAGTCGAGCTAATCAATCCTGACCTTTACCTGTTTACGGTGGATGACGACGACGCATTTCTCGAAGTGGAAATGACCGTCGATTCCGGTCGTGGCTACTCTCCCGCAGAGGAGCGTGGTCGCCTGCCTATTGGCGAACTGCCGGTAGATGCGATTTACAGCCCGATTCGCCGCGTGGGCTACGAGGTCGAAAAGACGCGCGTTGGCCAGGTTGCCGATTATGATCGTGTAATCATGGAAATCTGGACAGACGGCACGATCCGGCCGGAAGACTCGCTGGCACAGGCTGCACAGATCATGGTGCAGTACCTCCGTCCGCTGGGCGGCATTAGCGAGGAGACGTTCATGCCGGTGGAAGAAGAGGAAGTCGAAGAGACGATTCCCAATGAGATCTACGACACACCGATCGAACAACTGGATCTCAGCGTTCGCGTCTTCAACTCTTTAAAACGAACCGGTATTACCAGGGTCGGTGAAATGCTGGATATGCTCGAGCGTGGCGAAGAGACCATGCTGGCTATTCGTAACTTCGGCGAGAAATCGCTTGAGGAGCTTAAGCAGCAGCTGCAGGCCAAGGGCTTCCTGGACGACGACGAGGCGCCGGAAAAAGTGAGGAAGAACAACGATGCGACATAAAGTGCATGGCCGCAGACTGGGCCGAGATATGGCGCACCGCAAAGCGCTGCGCCGCAATATGATTGCCGATCTCATCGCCCACGAGCGACTCATTACGACCGAAGCAAAGGCCCGCATGCTGCGCCCGGCTGCCGAGCGCGTCATCACCGTGGCAAAGCGTGCACTGGCGAAAGACGACGATATGGCAACCGTGCACGCGCGTCGCATCGCGGGGACTAAAATGGCGCGCACCCGCGTTGTAGAAAATGAAGACGGTGCCCGAAGCGAAGTCGACGCCATTAAAAAGCTATTTGACGACGTAGCCCCGCGTTTCATGGACCGGCCCGGTGGTTACACGCGCATCATCAAGATGGGCCGCCGGCCCGGTGATGCCGCGAAAATGGCCATGATCATGTTGGTTGAGGAGGAGGCCTAGCGCTGGCTGACGCGGCTGGTGCACGTCGCTACCGGGCCACGGTGGCATACGACGGCACGAGGTATTGCGGATTTCAGCGACAGGCGCCTTCACAGCTAACGGTTCAAAGGGAATTGGAGCGCGCGCTGACTCAAGTCGCCGGTGAAGCGATTGCGGTCGCTGCGGCAGGCAGGACCGACAGCGGCGTCCACGCTCGGGGCCAGGTCATCAGTTTCGACCTGGCATGGCGACACGGCGAACAGGCGTTGTTGCGGGCAATAAATGCAAATTTGCCCCAAGACATCGCGCTGCTCGACCTGTCCCTGGCGGCGCCGGACTTTCATCCGCGGTTCGACGCCCGGCGGCGCAAATATCTCTATTACGTTTACAATCGACCGGTACGCAGCCCACTCTACCGCCTGTATAGCTGGCACATCCAACGTCCCCTGGCACTGGACGCGATGAACGCGGCGGCGGAACATCTGGCGGGCACGCATGACTTTAGCACCTTCGGACAGCCACCTCAGGGCGACAACACGGTCCGTGAACTTTTCGAGGCGAGCTGGCGCCGTGATGGAGAGTTGCTGGTCTTTGATATAGAAGGCAACGCCTTTCTCTATCGCATGGTCCGCAGCATTGTAGGCAGTCTGCGCGCCGTCGGACAGGGCGAGTGGACGGTAGACGAGTTTGTGGATGCTTTCAACGCCGGCGACCGCAGCCGCGCGGCAGCTACGGCGCCGCCACACGGGCTCGTTCTGTTTTCGATTACTTATGATTAGTTGGGTTCGTAGTAACGACGCCCGAACTTTGTTCGGATGCAGTCGTTTGGAGACAGTAGCATGAAGACTTATTGGACGAAAGAAGAAGATGTTGAGCGCCAATGGTTCGTGGTCGACGCCGAGGGCCAGACGTTGGGACGGTTGGCTTCGCGTATCGCGGCAGTGCTGCGCGGCAAGCACAAACCCGTCTACAATCCTTCGGTGGATACAGGCGATTATGTGATCGTCGTGAACGCGGAGAAGATTCACACCACAGGCCGGCGCCTCGATCAGAAGATATATTATTCACACTCAGGCTACATGGGTGGTCTGAAGGAGCGCACGCTGCGTGAGCAGCTGGCAAAGTATCCCGAGCGGGTGATTCATGCCGCAGTAAAAGGGATGCTGCCCAAGAACGTTTTGGGCCGCCAAATGATTCGAAAACTTAAGGTCTATGCCGGCCCTGGGCATCCGCACCAGGCGCAGCAGCCTGAACCGCTGGAGTTGTAGGAGATAGTGAGAATGGAACTTCCTGAACAGTTAGAAGGCGCACGCTATTACGAAGGGATCGGCCGTCGCAAGCGCTCGTCGGCCCGCGTACGGATTTATCCGGAAGTAAAGAATAATCCACCTTTTGTCATCAATGGCAAAGACGTTAGAGAATACTTTCCGCGCTTTGGCGATTACAAAATGCTCGCCGGACCGCTGGACGATGCCGGGATGCTGGACAACGTTGGCGTCACCGTACTGATCGAAGGTGGCGGCGTGACGGGCCAGCGTGACTCTGTGCGCCTGGGTCTGGCGCGCGCCCTGGTGGAGTACGACGAGAATCTGCGCGGTGTCTTGCGCGAAAATGGTCACCTGTCACGCGATCCACGCGTAAAAGAGCGCAAGAAGCCGGGTCTCAAGCGTGCACGTAAGGCGCCGACCTATACCAAGCGTTAATAGCTCCTCCTTTTTTATTTCAAGGATGGGGCATGGTTGAGCAGCCATCTGGCTCCATCACCATCATTGGGTTGGGGCCAGGAGACGCCAATCTGATCACGCGTCAGGGTTGGCGGATCTTAGAAGAGGCCGAAGTCGTCTATCTTCGCACCGGCGAACACCCGGCAACGGCTGACTTGCCGGCAGGTGCGCGACGCCGTACATTCGACCACTTCTATAGGGAAGCGCACGATTTTACGGCCGTCTACGCCCAGATAGCGTCTGAACTATTAGAGGCAGCC
>JAICPS010000016.1 GCA_025929715.1 Anaerolineae bacterium
CCTTGGTGTTCTGCTGTATGAAATGCTTACCTTGAATGCGAGCGACTTCTCCTGGAATCCTCAAACCCAGGAGCTGCCGCCGCTGAAAGAGGTGCTTCCGGATCTGAATGCAAGCACATATCGCATTGTCGACAAATGCTTGCAGCCAGAAAGTTGGGCCAGATACCAGACTTATGACGAGCTGCTGACAGTACTGGGCGCCAGCGCAACCAACGCGCCGGCCGCTTTGCCTCGCGCAGCGGTGACAACCGCAGTGGCGGCAACCGCAGCGGCGGCAACCGTATCGGCGACCAGCGCCGCGGACAGCGCGCGAAAGCGCGCCATGACACGCAGGGCGGCGCCTGTGCCATGGTGGCGCCAACAGCTGTCCGGGGCCGCTATGCCGCTCCTCGCCCTATTAGCAGTCATGGTATTTGTCGGATTTGCCTGGAGTCAGGCCAACCAGGTGGGCGACCTCATTGGGAGCTTGACAGCCAATACTGAACCGACAAGGACAACGGTAGAGAATGAACCAGTTCGTAATCTGACGGCTACACCGACGAGTACGCCGGCGGCAGGCCAGACCCGGGCCCCGGTCATCGTGACAAGGGCTACAGATTCGACGGACAATATCGCCGCCGGCGCAACGGCGACGGCGCAGCCAACGGCAACGGCGCAACCAACGGCAGCGGTCACAGAGGCGCCAACAGCGATCCCGACCGGTACGCCAACGAGTGCGCCGCCTTCGCCTACCTCGTTACCGTCGCCCACGCCTACAGAAACACAGGTAATTGTGCCTCCGACCGACACGCCTGTACCTACGTCCACTTCGCCGCCACCGCTACCCACTTCGACGGCGACATCACCGCCACCGCCGCCACCTCCGCCGCAACCAACGGCGACGCCGCCGCCAACGGCAACGCCTACAGAACCTGCGCCGCCGACGGCTACACCGCCGCCGCCAGTGCCGCCGTCGCCCACCGCTACGAGTGTAACGGCGCCTGTGCCAACAGCAACGCCGACTGCAACCCCGCCGATCATCGCGGATTACGAATGGTAAGTCAGTTTATTGTTGCCGCATAACTAAACCAATGGAGGAAACATTCATGAACGCAAATTCGACACCTACCAGAAGTGGCCACACGGCGAGCCAGGGGCCTAAGATCAGGAGACGATGGACGATTGTCGCCTTGTTACTCATTGTTCTGATCGTGGGCACCGTCATGTTCGTGTACGCTCACTATCCCATCGTGAACGGTTACGCTCACCACTCCTATATACCTGATGGCGACTATACCGAGGGCGAAGACGTCCCCCCAGAGCCGACCGACAAGGGTGCGCAAAGTAAGCTATGGTACCATGACGGCTACTGGTGGGGTGTTATGTACAACCCTGAGGCGGGCGAATATCGGATCTACAAGTTAACGGTTAGCACGCAGGAATGGACAGACACGGGCGTGCGTGTAGACACGAGAGAGGAATCGCGCGCGGACGTGCTGTGGGATGCGGCAAACAACAAACTTTATATTGCCACCCACATCAAGCAGCAAAATCCTTCTCCCGTCAACAACAATCCTGCCAACTGGGCCTACCTGCAACAGTACCACTATAATGCCTCAAACGATACCTGGGTCGTCGACGATAATGGCATTGAGGACGGCTCGGGAGTCATCACCGTCTATATCGTCGAATCTCTGGTCATCGATCAGGATAGCACCGGACGGCTATGGGCTACGTACGTCGTGCGAGAGGATCTGGATCAGTTTGGCAGACCTACCGTCCCCGGCGGCGGCATTGCGCATTATTACGTGGCCGTGAGCACCACCGACGATCCTTCCTTATGGGACGCGCCAGTCGTCTGGAACACGTTCCCCGAGGCCGAGGTTTCTGTCGACGACATTTCCAGCCTGGTTGCGTTTACGGATGCAGATGGGCCCAAGGTGGGTTTGATATGGTCCAACGAGCGGTTGGGTGAATTTTACTTCTACAGTCGAAATGACAGCGATCCGGTGGGTACCTGGACGGTCGATAACGAATTCGAAGCGTTGAAAGCCGCGTCCGGCCCCATCTCCGCCGACGATCACATCAATTTCGCCGTTACCGAAGGCGGCGACGTTCTGGCCATCGTCAAGACCAGCGCCAACCTGGACCCGGCTAACGAGGACGTTCTGATCGGCATCTTCGCCCGCGACACGGACGACGGAAGCTGGTCGTGGCACGAGGTCAGCGAGGTGGACAGCGTCGATACACGGCCAATCGTTCTTGTCAATGAAACGACAGACACGGTTTACGCGTTCAGCGTGAGCACGACCGGCGGCGGCGATGTCTGTTACCAGGACGCGCCGATCCCGGACAATCTCTCTACGTTAGCATTCGCGCCCGGTGGCTGCGATCCATCCGACCCCTTTGGCAACGAGACGATCTTCATCTCGCACTACGACGGCGGATTCGAGAATATCAATAGTCCCACCTCAACCAAGCAGCGGCTGACGAATGCCAGTGGTATGGTCGTTTTGGCATCCGACGATATGAACGGCTACGTGTACGTTCACAATATGGAAGGCGGCGGCGCGCCTGTGCAACCGCCGCCGGCCACGCCGACGCCGGGCGCGTTCGGCGGGGAAGCTATTTTCGCGCCGGTGTTCCTAAAGCAGTAGGAGGACGGCAGCCGGCAGACAGCAGACGGCGGACGGCGGACAGTTGTGAATGGTCTGCGGTCTGTCGTCTGCGGTCTGCCGTTAACCTCGGCCTCTACTGTTGCCTACAACCGAGGAAATCAGATGAACAACAGTAGTGGTAAAACCCTAAGCATATCTATCGCCGGCTTCGCGGCCGTACTCGTGGGCCTGATCCTCATATGGAGCCCGCGGGAAGCGAAAAGCGTCACCGCACAAGGCTTCTGGTATGGCCGCCATCTTGACGATTCCTCGGCTGATATAGCTGGCATCGAGGCTCTTACTTATGCTCCAGGCTCTGAGCTGTTTTATGCCGTGGTGGCCGGAGACGAACCCGCCGGCACGTTGACATTCGTGGCGCTGTCGCCGCAATTCGAGCTAGTAAATAGCTGGACGGTGAGCGGCGCGCTGATGGGCGAACCGCTCCTCGCATTTCACAACGGGCGGCTTTATCTCGTCGAGCGCCACAACGGGGAGCTCTATTCTGTCGCTCCCGGAGAGAATTCCCTGCGCCATGAGGGCCGCCTGAATGCAGCGAGCGCTCCCCGCGCCGCCATTTCTGGGGCTGACGGGCTTCTCCACGTTCTCGACGGGAGCCGCGAAGGCGGCAACGACGAACGACTGCTTTCCTATGCTGTCGCTGCCGGTTCGGCGCGCGCTAGCGCTGGTGCAACACTCACCGCGGACAGCGTTCGTATTCTGGTGAATGGGGAGGAGGAGATTATCCCGAGCGAAATACGCTTCGACAACTTATACCTCCTCACTGGATCTGAACTGACTGTGGTGGTGACGGGAGACGGTTATGCCAGGTCAGGTCAGCCTATTCGCGGCTTGCAACCTGAGACAAACACGATCGCGGTGCCGGCCCCAAGCCAGGACAGCACAGATGGCCCAGATGACCTCAGCCTATATTTGATCGATGCTAACAGGCTAATAGAACTCTCGTATCAGGCGCCGCCGCAGCTGGCGCCTCACGAGGTCGTCGTTCCCACGCTGGTCCAGACAACAAATACCGGAGATTGGGAACCACCCAGTCCCGAGCCCTCGGGCATGGCGTTTATGACCGAGAATGAAAGGTTGTTGATTAGTGACTCAAAACTTTCCGATTTGGATCTGGACCCTAGCCCATCCGGACCATCCAGCAAAGTTAACTTGTTTCTAAGTGACCAAGACGGGAATCTGCTCGAGACGGACGATACCGAGGCATTCGCGAAAGATGTCACAGGGGTGACGCTTAATCCAGCCAATGATCACTTCTTTTTTGTCGACGTTAAGAAGCAAAAATTATATGAGGCTGTTTACCTGGCAGGCTTATTTGTAGTCTTAAATGACGTGGATATCAAATCGTTCGGCAGCGATGATCCTGAAGACGTCGCCTACGACTCGTCGAGCGGCGATATCTATATAGTAGACGGCATAGATCGGGAGGTGTACCAGATTGACGCCGGAGAGAACGGTCAGTTCGACGAAGGCGACACCGTGACCAGCTTTGACGTCGCCAGCCTGGGCATAACCGATCCCAAAGGCCTCGCCTACGATGCCGCAACCGACCTGCTTGTCATTCTCGATAGCCACGATGGAACGATCATCGAAGTAACGAAGGACGGTGGCCTGGTACGCGAAATCGATATTTCTGGGGTCGATTCAGAAGACTCGGCCGGTATTATGTACATGCCTGAAGATAGCAGTTCGACGATACGCACGTTTTACGTGGTCGGTCGCATGCCAGCTGATGACGACGATGACGACGATGAAGACGATGGTGGCGACGTTGTCAGCGATGACGACGATGAAGACGATGAAGACGGCGTTTTATTGCGCTTTGAAGTAGCCGCAATCGAAGGTGACCCCGCAACAGCTACCCCACCCTCTACACCTCCAAGCGAAGCGACTGCCACGGCAACGCCCGGTGCCACCCCCACGCCAGACGTAACGCCGCTGCCTTCTCCGACCCCAGGCGGCGGACCTGTAACAGACGTAGCATATCTACCTATGGTTATGGCGTTACAGTTACACAATGGTCTCGGAGAGCCGAACAATTCATGCCCGCAGTCCTTCCCTCTGCTAGTCGGCGCCCCCTATAATTTCATGCCCGAGGATCGCGACGACTGGTATGAGTTTACGCTCGGCGCAGACACTGGTGTACGCATACGGGTCAGCAACTTCACGCCGCTTGCGGGACAGGTAGCAATTTATCGCGGCGCCAGCTGCGACCAGGCAACCTTTATCCAGAACTATGGTGAAAGCGGCACGGAAAAAACACTTGATATTGGTCAGCAGTCTGTCGGGCGCTTTTTCATCTACATCAGCAACGACGGGCAATTAACGAGCCAGTCAGCCTATTCGATTATTGTCGAGACGTATTAGCACAACCCCGACGGCAGACCGCGGACCGTAAACGGCTGTCCGTGGTCTGTCGTCCCCTCCCTAGTTCGCCGTAAACCAGTCATAGAAACCAAGCCCGTTCTTTCCCGGACGCGTCGGAAGCTCGACCGGAAAATCTGTGATGTAAACGCTGTTAATCAGCCAGGGGATTGCCGAGTCATCGCCGGTCGCCGGGAACTGTGCGTGCAGATATAGCCAGCTTACGGCGCGGGCGATGGCCTGATTCTGCCACGAGAAGGCCGGATAGCCGACCCGCTGCAACATGCGAGCCTGTGCCACGATGCCCTGCAGCGCTTCCCAGGCATAATTCTCCTTGGGCGGCGGCCATTCGAACGGGCCGCCACGGCGTTGGTCGTCTGGCATCACGCCGTCGACAGAGTGCCCGTCTTTCAGGCAAGTGGCGGGGTTGATACCTACGGGGTGGCTGGGATCACACTGCCAGGAAAGGTCTGAACCAAAATTGAAGCCTGCATAAACAGCCCGATTTCCCAAATAGCCGTGAAATACGGTGGCGGCGCGCTCTAAATCGGCCCAGTCGCCCAGGTAGAGCGCGGCGGCAATGCGCGCAGCGCCGGCGTGAGTTCCCCAGTTATTCGGTCGCTCTTCATGGGCGCTGATCAACGAGAAGTCATCAAATTCCTCATAGCGAACGGCGTGGAGCCAGGCGCGAAAAGGCCCGTCATCTTCGGGATCAAGCCTGATGAGCTCTGCCGCGATGATGTAAGCCGTGAGGTTACGCGCCAGAGGCAACACTTCGTCGCTGCCATCTTCCGTACCAATGGCGTTCATGACGGCTTCGGCCGCCTGCAGACGGTAATTGGCGTTGCCCGTGCGCAGAAAGACCAGCGCCTTGGCCATCACCACGGCATCCGTATCGTCCTTCGGATCGCTGAGATCGGGCGAAGAAGCGTCCTCCTGTGCCCAGCCGAGAACGTTCTGCCAGGCGCTACCCCAGTTAGGGAGCGCAGCGATCTCAGCCGAGGAAATAAAAATTCCCTCCGGGCTCTCGTTGGACACCAGAGGAAGCCAGATTTCATCTCCGCCGGCGACTTCGGTCGCCGTTCGCGCTTCTATACCTGCTGAAGCAGCAGGAACCCCCGCCAGAACAAAGCTGATGCCGGTTGGCAACAGCAAACACACAGCGTATAGAATTTTCCGGGCCTGCATTTTCCTCTTTCCTCTAGTGGCTAAGCGCGGGTGCACCGACACAGGTTCATGGGAATATGCTATTGCGAGGTTAGGATGCTGAGATTGCGCTTATGATGCTTTCGTACTGCTTTGTGGCACTGAGCCCAGGACTTTCGTACTAGGCGGGAAACACTTCGACAGCATAGCAATTGTCGCCGTGCATAGCAAGCCCCTGCACAGAAAACGGGGCGCCTGAACGCTGAATCCCACGGTTTTTAGTCCATTTTTGGGACGTATGCGGGAACAGAGCTCAGGCGCTCTCTCCTGTATTCAGGTCGATTTTGTCGCGGCGTTTCGCGAAGCGGCCTTAGATTAACGTGTTGTGAGCCATTCGTAGAAGCCGCGAAACGCCGCTTCTAACGTGTTGTGAGCCATTCGTAGAAACCGAGACCGTTCTTGCCCGGGCGGGAGCCAGACTCGGCAGGAAAGTCGGTTCCGTATACGTGATTGATGAGCCAGGGGGTTCCAGAATCATCCCCGCTCGCCGGGAAATCCGCCTCGTCGTGAAGCCAGGTAACGGCGCGCAGTAGCGCCTGATCGGACCAGTTGAAAGCGTCGTAACCCTGGCGGTGCAGGATGTACGCCTGGGCCACCGCGCCTTGTAGCGCTTCCCAGACGTAGTTTTCCTTGGGCGGGGGCCAACTATAAGAGCCGGCGCGGCGTTGGTCGTCGGGCAGCACCCCGCCGATAGGCTGGCCGCCCTTGTCACAGATCGCAGGGTTAATGCCTACCGGCTGGCTGGGATCACACTGCCAGGAAAGGTCGGAACCGAAGTTAAACCCGGCATAAGCGCTACGGTCTCCCAGGTAACCACGGAAAACAAGGGCGGCGCGTTCCACTTCGGCCCTATCGCCCAGGTACAGGGCGGCGGCCAGGCGGCTGGTTCCGCAGTGCGTGCCATGGTTGTTGGGCCGCTCCTCGTGGCAAGAAACGAGGCTATGATCGGGTCCGTCGCCGGTGAAGACGTGAAAGCGAATCTGGTCTAGCCAGGCGCGGAATTCGGCGGCGTCGCCACCGTCGAGACCTACAAGGTCGGCAGCCACGATGTAGCCAGCCAGATTGCGGGCGACGTCCAGGATGCCAGATCCTTGCTCTGTACCCATGGCGCTCATGATAGCTTCTACGGCTCCGTCGCGGTACTCGGCCTGCCCGGTGCGCGCGTAGACCAGGGCTTTGGCCACCACGACCGCCTCGGTCTGATCGTGCTGGTCGCCCAGATCAGGTGAGCTGGCGCTTTCCTGAGCCCTGCTGAGAACGGCCAGCCAGCCAGGCCCCAAAGTGGGCAGCGCGGCAATCTCGGCGTGGGAGATAAATATTCCTTGCGAGCTAACCGGTGTGTTGAAATTACTCTTAGCGAATAACGGAAGCCATGTTTCATGTCCGCCGCCCTGGCCTTCAGAAGGAGTTCGACCTTCGCTTCTTCCCGCCGTGAACAATCCGCTGCTGACAGCTACCAGCATGCACAGAACAACTATTAATTTTTGGCGCTTCATTTCCCTCTTTCCTCATTCCATTACTCAGGTGGCCGGCGCTTCTAAAGCGCCGGTCGCCTGTATTGCCGGCGGACTATTGCCGAACGCCGAAAATGCTAGCCGCAGGATCAGGCGAACTCAATAGGACTTCCGTAATGAGTGACTTGCACCGGGAAGGAGGGAGCAGAGGGGTATAACCCTAATTACCTATAAAGAAGGGGGGCTTATTGAGCAGATAAAGGAGTGAACAGGTGAAGGGTGAAGCAATTTCACCCGCTGACGCGCTCACCCCTACAGCTTAGCGAATTGTTAGAGCGACTGAATTTCCCCGCGAATCGTTTCGGCGGCCCACAGCGCCAGGGCCGCCAGAGTGAGCGTGGGATTGGCCGTGCCTGACGTGGGGAAAACACCGGCGCCCAACAAAAACAGGTTGGCGTGATCGTGGCTGCGCTGCTCGGTATTGACCACCGAACTGGCAGGATCGTCGCCCATGCGATAGGTGCCAATTAGGTGTCCCGCGCCGAAAAAACTTTCTCCGTGCATCCGGAACGTGACGCCGACAGCGTCAAAAATGAGGTCATGGAGCCGCCGCGCCTCCGCCATGCCACGCTCGACGAATTCTCCCAGGCGGTAATCAATCTGCGGGCGAGGAATTCCGATAGCGTCCACTTGGTCCCAGGCCGGCGTCACGCGATTTCCGGCCAGGGGCATCTGTTCGACCAGCCCGGCGAAGCGAAACTGTCGCGCCGCGCGCTCGTTTAGCTCGCCCACCAGCTCCTTTCCACGAAATCCTTCCCCGACCAGGTCTGTAGCAAGAACCGTTGGCGGGGTCCCGGGAAAGGACCAACCATCTTCGCCCACGGCAATACGGATCGCGCTCCGTTCGCGCCGAAAATCGCCGTCTCGAAAATCCTCGATCCCCGCGTTCTCCAACGGCGAGCGATAGGGGAAAATGGCATCTCTGGACAACGCCCAACTGAGCTGAATGGGGTGATCCATCAGATAGCGGCCCACCGCGTTGCTGCTATTGGCGACACCATTCGGCAGCGCGTCGGTGCGCGACATGAGCAATATTTTTGGCGTTTCGATGGCATTCGCCGCCAGAACGAAAAGCCGGCCGCTGGCTCGCTCCTCACTGCCATCAGGTCGTTTGAAACGCACGCCCGTTACCAGCCCTTCCGAACTGACCTCTATAAAATGCACAACCGCTTGATCGACGATACGCGCGCCCAGATCCTGCGCCTTACGCGCGTGTACCGAGGCGTCATACTTGGCAGCAATCGGGCAGATAGGCACGCAGGTGGCATTACCACAGCAAGGCGGCCGTCCGTCGTAGATTACTGAATTGCGCGCCTGGGGCGTGAGCAAGACACTCATGCCCAGCGGCTCTACCGCGGCTTTAATAGTCTTGTCAAGGTAAGTGAGGGGCAACGGCGGCAACGGAAACGATCCGCTTCGCGGCGAGCCCAGGTCTTCAGCGCTATCCCCCGCGACGCCCATCGCATTTTCGGCGGCTCCATACCACGGCTCCACTTCGTCATATGTGATTGGCCAATCGGTCCCTACTCCATAGAGCGTCCTGATGCGGAAATCGTTCGGCAGATGGCGCAGGCTTGTGCCCAGCCAGTGCCACGTCGTGCCGCCCACCCGCCGCTCATATGTGCTGCCGAACAGGTCAGGGCCCACCTGCACATAGTACTCTTCCAGCGCAAGGACCGTGGGCCGCGGCGCGTAGGGCACCTGTGGATACGGCGACTCAGGCGTTTTGGCTACAGCGCCGCGATAAGTCTCCACCGCCTCCGCGCGGTTCACCCACGGCCCCGACTCCAGCACCAGGACATCCACGCCCGCGCCCGCCAGCTTCCAGGCGACCAGCAAACCGGCTACGCCCGCTCCCACAATAACTACATCCGCCTGATACTCGCCGTTCTCCTGGGCCATACCTACTCTACCTCCGGCCGCGCTTCCCAAAAGCCCGGGCTGCCACAAATGGTGTTTGGCTTTGTGAAGCTGAGCACCTTCCAGGCTAGCGCGTCGACGTATGTAGCCACCATCTGCTCGCCCTCCGGCGTTGTGTAGACACCCGTGTACCACAGCTCGATGATCTTGTCGGCCAGCGCGGACGTCGCTTCTGAGTCAAATATGCCGTTTTCCTGTAGTGCCTCAATCGTGCTCGGCGCCGCGCCATCTGCAAATCCCGCCTGCTCGTACAGCTCGTCCAACGCCACTTCGAACTCCCCGCTCGCTTGAAGGCTCTCCAGATACACGCGCCCAACCACGCGGTCAAGATTCTCAACCCCCGTCAGCACCGCCGACAGCATCAGGAACTGTTCCAACAGTCTGCCGTCCGCGGTCTGCGGTCTGCCATCCGGCGTCGGCGTTTCCTCAGCCGCTGCGCCAACGGCCGTGGTCGCCGCTCGCGGACTGGCCAATACACGAGCCGGCGTCGCCGTGTTATATTCGCCTACAAAAGGTTGGGCCGGTTCCCTTCCGGGCGTGCACGCCGCCAGGATGCCCCCACCCGCGGTGGCGAGCGCTCCTCGCAGGAAAGCCCGCCGCGTGAGACGAGTCTTCGGTTCTCCAGTCTCTAGTTCTGCAATCTCCAATCTCCTCAATCTCCGTCCCCGCTCTCGAGCGTATAAAGGTAAGCGCCAATATCGCGGGCGGCCTGTTCGGTTATTCCCATGTCAGGCATCGCGGTTCCCGGCTCGATCTGCTGTGGATCTTGCAACCAGAGGAGCAAGTTATCGGGCGTGTTGGGTACGGCGCCGGCAATATACACTCGCTCAACCCAGCCCGTCAGCGGCGGGCCAACTAGCGCGTGGGCCTCTGGGATACCGGGAATCGTGTGGCACGCCGGGCAGCCGTAAACCTCAATGAATTCGGCGCCACGCTCTGCGTCACCGCCGGGCATAAAAGGCCGGTCGACGGCCTCGGCGGCGCCCGCCTCACCCCGGCAGGCAGAACCCAGCAGAAGGAACAGGAGTAACGGGAGCGAGCGGCGAGGCGCGACAGCCACGCGGCGGCTTCCTTCAGCCCCCAGCGGCTCTGGCCGTCCCCGTGGATGCAAGATTGTGCCCAAGAGAAGCAACGTCGCCGCCAGGTAGATCAGACCGCCGGGAAACCACATGATGACGCCCGCCAATTGTTGATCTTGTAGAGGCGTAAGACCCCAACCGTAAGCAACGACGCCGTAAACCGGATACCATACGCGCTGGCTAAATGTGAGCAATACGCCAAGAAAACCACTGACCAGCGCGGTCGTAAAAACGTAGAGCGCGCCCATACCTGTCGACAGACTGCGATCACGCATCAGCTTCCACCAGAATAGCAAAGCGACTGTCAGAAAGGTAAGGTGCTCCACAATGTGGACGCCCTCGTCAAGTAGCGCTGCCTGGTAGAGGTTCGGTAGATGCCACAACCATAAGATGGCGTTGTACATAATCCAGATGACAGCGGGCTGGGAGAAACCGTGCCAGGCCTGGCGCAATCTGGCGCGCTTCCGCCACCACCGCGCGAGCTGGCTGCGGCGCGGCAAGATCCAGGCGAACGCAACCGGTGGTGTACCGAATGCCAGCAGCGGCGCCGCGACCAGCATGAGCATCAGATGCTGCACCATGTGCACCGATAGTAAGGCGCTGCTCATGGCGTCGAGCGGTGAGACGAGGGCTGCTGCCAGGTTTAGCAATCCGCAGGCGAAGGCAGCAACCTGGACGTAAGACACGGCGCGCCCGGCGCCGGCCTGCCGCCAGACACGCAGAATACCGCTCGCGTAGAGAGCGCCCGCGAGCACGAGGCCCGCCATCAAGAGCGGATCCCAGTTCCAGGCTTGCCACACGTCTTGGGGAAGCGGTGGGCGGTATGGAACGGCAGGCAGCGTCACGTCCACTGGCATGGTTCCAGGAATAGCATCCCCAGCGCCGTCAAGACGATTGCCAGGGCGAAAAGAACGTTAAGCGCCATGCTGACGAGCGCGAAGAAGGTCGCGAGATCTTCCGTCTTCCGGTCGCCGCGGATTCCATTCCACGCTCTCTCGCGCCAGCGCCGGTAGTTCCAGATAGCTCCCCCTCCGGTAACAAGCAAGGCAAGCAGGGCAAGCCCAAGAACGACTACGACCACCAGATTCAAGCCGGCGACTGAGTTATGCAATATCCTGGTCTGGCAGGCCGCCTCGGCAATCAGGTAGCCAACGAGGAAGAAGACCCCCCAGCCCAGGGGGCCGATCAGCACGCTCAGCACAAGGGCGCGCTTTGCTCTATCGTTCGCGTCTGCCGAAGTTGTGGTCATTGTCTCAAGCACTCTTTGTGGTGACGACTTCAGCCGTTTACTCGTTCATAGCAACCACTGAAGTCGCCACTGCGAAGTGAAGGACCTTACGTAAATCGAGGCGCCAGATACAAGATGCCAAATGAAATAATCCAGAAAGCGATAACGCCATACACGAACAACGCGCTGTTCTGTACGGCAGCGTTGTCCAGTTCGGTATAAAGGCCTTGCCAGGCCCAAACTTGCACAAAAAGGTTCATACCCAGCGCCACCAACAACAAAAGCAGCATGTAGCCCCCGATAGCCCAAAAAATGGAAGCGTAGGCGTTTAATTGCCAGGTAAAGGGCAGTTGCAAGTACTCCCAAATCATTATGCCCAGCGCGCCCGCTCCCAACAGAAAGACAAGCATAAGACCCAGGCGCATGCGTCCCAGATTGCCCTTGTGTACATTGTTAACCGACCACCATGTTACGGCCCCCGCGAGCAACATAAGGGCCGTTGCAATGGCGGGCCGCACCAGCTCCGGCAGGGGTAGGTTTTCGGGCGGCCAGATAGGATTCTCCAGCCGAATATAGAAGTAGCTGAAGAGAAAACTGGAAAGCGCGATGCCCAGCAACAAGATGGCCAGCGCCATTCCCCAGCGCCCGATGGTAAGGCTGCCGTTCGGTCGCACCGGAATGTTGTACTTTTCCTCAAACTCGCGCTCTTCGTCCGTATACGGGAGCTGATTCGGCCAGTGCCAGCCAACAAGCGCTGCGGCGAAAACCAGCAGGCCAAGAATTGTCAGCCAGTGTAAGGCGAAAACTTCCGAGCCAAAGACGGTGACAAGCGCAACTCCGGCGACTGCAGGCCAGATCGAGGGGCCGGATACGCGGAAGATTTCAACCGGCTCTCCGTCAACTGCTCCCGTGATCAGCGCCGCCCGCCAGCGCAGCGGCCACTCGGACATCGCTTGCAACAGTCTTTCGGTGTTCGTCGTATCACCCGGCTCATGGTCTTCTTCGAAGATGTCCACCTCGCCGCTAGAAGAGACCTGCTCCCACAGTGGATAGCGGCTGTGTACGATGGGTAGGCGGGCAAATCCATAGTTGGCCGGCGGCGAAGTGGTGGCCCATTCCAATGTGTCGCCGTTCCAGGGGTTGTCCCCGGCGGGCCGGCCGTTGCGGCGACTGTAAAACCAGTTAGAGATGAACACCGCCACCCCAAGCGCCAGCACAAAGGCGCCAATAGTAGAAATTAGATTGTAAATATCCAGGCCCATTTCTTCCTGGTAGGTGTATACCCGGCGCGGCATGCCTAAAAAGCCTGAAATGTGCATGGGGAAAAATGCCACGTTGAATCCGATGAAATAGAGCCAGAAGTGCAGTTTGCCCAGCCGCTCGTCCAGGAGCCGGCCGGTGAATTTTGGCGCCCAATGGTAGATCCCGGCAAAGATCGGAAAGGTAACGCCGCCGATGAGCACGTAGTGAAAATGAGCGACGACGAAGTAGGAGTCATGCACCTGCCAATCGAATGGCACCGCGGAGACCATGATGCCCGTGATACCGCCCAGTACAAAGGTGATCAGGAAGCCAATAACGAATAGAAAGGGGACCTTGAAGACAGGTCGCCCGGTAAAAATCGTGGTGATCCAGGCGAATATCTGGATACCGGCCGGAATGCCAATCATCATGCCGGCGGCGGCAAAAAAGGTCATTGAGATCTGCGGCAACCCAACGGTGAACATGTGGTGCACCCACAGGCCAAAACTGAGAAAACCGGTGGCCACCAGAGCGATCACAACCCAGGTGTAGCCGGCCAGCGAACGACGCGAGAAGATCGGCACGACCATAGAAACGATGCCCGTGGCAGGGATGAACTGCAGGTACACTTCCGGGTGGCCGAAGATCCAGAATATATGCTGCCAAAGGACCGGGCTGCCGCCCGCCTGTGGATTAAAAAATTGGGTTCCAATACGGCGATCCAGCTCCAGCAACAGGCTGCCCACGATCAGCGGCGTGAAGGCGAAAAGAATAGAAAAGGCCATCACCAGCATGGCCCAGGCGTAAATGGGCATGCGACTGAGCGACATGCCGGGCGCGCGCATACGCAGAATGGCCAGAATAATCTCAACGCCGGCCGCAATAGCCGCTACCTCGGCAACGCCCAGCGCCAGCAACCAGTAGTCCATGGCAATGCCGGGCGAATATTCAGGCCCGCTGAGCGGCGCGTAGGCGAACCAGCCGGTGTCGGGCACGGCTCCGGCGATGAAGCTTGAATAAAAAAGCAGGCCGCCCAGCAAAAAGGTGAACCAGCTAAATACGCCCAACCGGGGAAAGGGCATCTCGCGATTGCCCAGGATCAGGGGCAGAATAAGGATGGCGAACCCTTCCATCATCGGCACCGCGAACAGATACATCATCGTCGAGCCGTGCATCGTAAAGAGCTCGTTGTAACGCTGCGCAGTCAGGAAGGTGCTCTCTGCCTCCGCCAGCTGCACGCGCATCAGAAGGGCATTGATGCCGCCAGCCACGAAAAAAAGAAATGCCGTGGACATGATACGCACGCCGATGCGATCGTTCTGCAAGGCTTTGAACCAACCTATCACGCCGGGTGGATCTGCCCATACCTGCTCCAATTTCTCGGCAGTCGTGAGTTGATCCCACGGCCTGTCGCTCGCACGAACCTTCAGGTTCGACATGTGCTCGGGGACGGACGGTGCAGCGTCTGTCGGTTGAGACGCGGTGCTGGTCATGAACTCTCCTCGATTACTCCAGAGTCTCCAGGTAATCCAGGAGCGCCTGGAGGTCTGGCCCTGTCAATTGGGTAGGTGGCATGAGGCTGCCCGGCTTGATGCTCTGAGGGGCCACGATCCAGCCCCCAAGATTGCCCCGGTTGTTAGGAATTGTTCCCGCAGCCAGCGTGCTGCGACTGGCGAGATGAGTGAGGTCAGGGCCCAGCTCGCCGGTGGCATTGGTGCCTTCCACTGTATGGCAATAGACGCAGGAGGAGCCAAGAAAGATCTGTTGCCCTTGTTGAATCATTGGATCGGTCGGCTCTGGCGCAGGTTGCTGCTGCTGCTCCACCCACTGTAAAAACTCCTCATCATCCTGCGCTATCACCAGGAACTGCATTTTGGCGTGCTGCACGCCACAAAACTCGGCGCATTCGCCCAAATAGGTATCCGGCTCGCTGGCTTCCAGCCAGAACTCGGTAACCTGGCCGGGAATCAGATCCAGCTTCCCATGCAGCTCGGGCACCCAGAAGCTATGAATAACGTCTTCGGACGTCAGTTTCACCGCCACAGGCTGGCCGACGGGAATGTGAATTTCGTTCGCCGTCCGAATACCAAGCTCAGGATAATTCACGTCCCACCAGAACTGGTTGCCGGTGACTTCGATAGTCAGATCTTCGGGAATCTCAGGCTCCTTGAGCGCGCTCAGGGTAAACACCGTTGCGCCATAAATGCCGGCAAGAATTATCGCGGGGATTACGGCGCCACCCCAGATGACGATCCCGGTGCCTTCGTCCGGTTCGCTGGCTTCTTCTTCGTCGTCGTCGCCTCGGCGATCGCCCCGGCGCCGAAATAGTGCGAGTAGCAAGTAGCCCATGACAAGCAGGTATACGATGGCGCCGACGACAAACATGATCCACCATAACGTGTTGATCTGCGCCGCGGCGGGACCGCGCCCGGTCAGCATGGACGCGGAATTGTCTGCGCAGGCGGCAAGAAACAGCGCCGGCATTAAGATCGCGAGTAAAAGCCGGCGCCGGTAAGAGGAGAATATGCAACGTCGTCTCGATTGGGGCTGCGGCATGGATTGTCTCCTCAATCCATATCAACTATGAACCGGTATAACTAAAGCCTAATCGCTGAGATCTGAAAAATACATATGCCTTAGATATAAATGGCGGCATACCTCTTTATGGGTATTACACGCCCGTTAACCAAAAACGCCGGGAAGCGCGGAATCTGCCTCGGCCTGCGAAGGATGTGGAAAGCTCGGGAACTGTTGCAACTCCGTCCGCCTCGCTTCGTGGAAGAGGCCGGCAGTCTTCGTTAAACCTGCTCGCTCTAGTCTGTTGGCAAGTGTTAGCATCGCGGCGTCGAGGTTATGAACGAGCGTGTGTTCGTGCGAAGCGGGCAGGATGCGTAGAATCGTCTCCTCCATTTGGTTAAGGAGAAAGGGAGGCGTAAGGTCGAGCAAATGCGTGAGGGCCTGCAACACCGCCGTGTAATTCTGCTGTTGCTTTGACTCAACAGAGACAACAACCAGTGACTGGAAAACGTACAGCGCGCCGGGCAGCGTAAAGTCTGGACAAACGACGGGCAGCCTTTTACTTTTGGGGGAATCGTCTTCCGGGTCTAACCAGCGCGCCAGAATATCGCGCAAAGCGTGGATGACTATCAGTCCTGTCTCAGGATTATGCTTGGACGAAGAGACCTCGGTCCAGGCTACCATCTCCAGCTCTCTCAGGCCGAAGGCCGCATCCATTGTGAAATTGCGCTGCGCGGCGAAGTGGAATGCAGGCCCGATACACTCGGCAACCGAATGCGCTAGCTCCCGGTCGTCTGCAGTGACTTCCGCAATGCAGTCATAGTAGGCGACATCATTACCCAGTGGGGCGTGGATGAGAATCTCCACGCGATCCTCAACGCCCTCGAGGCAATCGGCGATGATGTCCAGATCGACTTTGCTGATGTAACCGGTCGTCAGCGACCGCACTTCTATTGCGTTTGCAAGTTGAAACTGTGATTGCGGCTCACGGTAGGTGCGGTTAAGAAATTCAAGCTGATTTTTACGCGCATGCAGTGTCTGATGCTTAATTGCGGCGACAATATTTTCCGGGCGCATCTGGTTTATCGCCGCATAGAGGAAGTAAATGAGCAGTCCCACCGAGAACAGAACAAGTAGAAAAACAAAGCTGGCTCCCAGGACGGGATTAAAAGATTCAGACACTGCGGCGTGCTGAATCAGAGCAAGGACTACAGTTCCAGAGATAAAGCCAACGTAAAACTGGTTGAGACGCCGGTGGAGAAATTGATCGTATATCATGTTGCCCATGTTGCCTGCCGCCTGCTGTAGCATAATCAGCAACATGGAGAGGACGATTGACGTCATCGTGATTAGCCCGGCGGCCACCACCCCCAGGAAATCGGCAGTCGAGCTTGGTGTGGCAAACAGATAGCGGCTGAGTGACTCTCGCACCGATCGCAGAAAGGACGGATCGGCGCGTTCTACAGCCAGAATGATCAAACTTATGAGAAAGAAACCAATAAGCAAAGCAAGCGGCAAGCCGAGGAACTCGGATAGCGCGTCTTTAATACGGTACCTCAGCTCCCTACGTCTCTCACGACCCCGAATCAGAACATACTCCGCGCTGATTTCAGGAAGGTTGTGGCGCAGGCTTACTTTTTCTTCCACTTACCGCCGTTGGATTTCTCGTACTTTTTCTTAACAGCGGCCCACGCTACCTGGTGGGCCGTTTCTTCACGCGTATCATCGCCGCGTCGCTTCTCGGGATCCTTATATTGATCCCACGCGCTGTTATAGGCTTCGCGATAAATGTCCTGGGCATGTGATGGCAGTGAATCTCTGACGCTCTCCGGTAAATCACTATTACGGTCGTAAGGCATCGTAATTCTCCTGTTGAGGCTTGTTGCCATAGTGTTGCACGCATTAGATCCCCGGCATATGGGGTGTTTCCCTACCATGCATGTCGATGAAGACCTGATCATCGGCAGAAAGGGTAGGGTAATTACCCATTTCCACGTTCATGGATTATGTCATAATCTAACGAGACCGTTTTTAGTCATTTGGTTATTGCATGGCGTCGTTATGGGTGTAGAGAAGATTCGCGTATTGGTAGTCGACGACCACGTCCTCGTGCGTAAAGGGCTCAAGGGACTCATAGAAACCCAGAAGGATATGGAGTGTGTCGGTCAGGCCGGAGATGGCTCTGAGGCGATAGATCTCGTTCTAGAGACGAGCCCCGACGTGGTCATTATGGATATTTCCATGCCGGTCATGAACGGACTCGTGGCCACGAAGGAAATCAGAACGGTCTCGCCATCATCACGTGTCATTATTCTTTCGCTTCACGTGACAGCCAGCCTGTTAAGACAAGCTGTACGAAACGGCGCGAGCGCCTATCTGCTCAAACGAGGGGTCAGCGAAGAATTACCGGACGTAATACGTACGGTCCGGCGCGGGGTTCCTTACTTCAGCGAAAGTATTCCACCGGCGTTTCTCGGTGAAGATCGTTTCGGAAACAGGACAGGATCCTGATTTCGATTCGGGTTCATACTAATAATCGCTAGGTCGCAGGCGCCCGGCATTTTTGAGGTGCCGGGCACCCCTTTACTCTCTCGTTGCAATTCAACTTTCATCCATGCTACAATCTGGTTTCACTATAATCCAGGCAACACGTTCGTAAAGCAGAACATAATGAAGAGATGGTTGGAATGGAACGCGTAGCTGATGGCGCAAATTGATCGCAACCGCCTTCAGTTAATTCTGGATAATACGCCGGACGGTATCACCGTGCAGCGCCCGGACGGCAGCCTGCTCTACGCGAACGCCGCCGCCGCCGAAATATTAGGCTTTGACTCCCCGGAAGAATTAGTAAACACGCCTGTAGCGCAGATCATGACGCGCTTTGAGATTCTGGACGAGCAGGGAAATCCGTTTCCTCTGACGCAGCTTCCGAGCCGCATCGCCATGCAGGGCCAGCGTCCAAAAGACATTCTGGTGTGCTTTCGCCGCCTCGCCGACGACACTCTCCAGTGGAGCGCTGTCGGCGCCCGGCCGGTCTTCGACGGTGACGGCGCCGTTCTTTTCGTCGTAAACACCTTTCGCTATGTTACGGACCACATACGCGCGCTGCATGCCGAGCGCGAGACGCGCTTGCGCGCCGAAGAGATGGAGCGTCACCTGTCATTTCTGGCCCATTCTGGCGAGATCCTGGCCCAATCGCTAAATTACGATGAAACCCTCCAGCGCGTCGCCCAGCTGGCCGTTCCTGACATTGCAGACTGGTGCGCGGTCGACATCTGCCTGGATGAAGTCGAGCGCGTTGCCGTGGCCCACGTGGATCCGGCCAAGGTGGAACTGGCGTATGAGCTTCAACGCCGGTTACCTCCCGATCCAAATGCCGAGACCGGAATATACAACGTTTTGCGCACAGGCGAGCCTGAGATTTATCACGATCTCACCGAGCTAATCGAGTTGGCGTTACAGAGAATCAAAAATGAGGAGGATCGCGAACTGCTCCGGCAGCTAGATCTGCGCTCGGTAATCATCATGCCTTTGAAGGCCCGCAACCGGGTATTGGGCGCCATCACGTTCGCAGGCGCGGAATCTGGCCGCCGTTTTACTGAAAAGGATTTAACCCTGGCTGAGGAGCTGGCCCGGCGGGCGGCGCTGGCCGTCGATAATGCACGCCTCTATGCCGACGCGCAGCGCCTGAACGAACAACTGGAAGAACGCGTCGCCCACCGCACTGCAGCCCTGCGCCAGAGCAACCGGCGCCTGCAGACTAAGATCGAGGAAGTGCAGGCCGCCGAAGAGAGGTTACGCCGCAGCGAAATGCAACTGGCGGAGGCGCAACGCATTGCCCATCTGGGCAGTTGGGAGTGGTCGCTTCAGGACAACACTTTTGCCTGGTCGGAAGAGATGTACCGCATCCTGGGCCTTGCTTCACAAAGTGTTAGGCCTTCATATGACGAGTTCCTGGCGCGCATTCATCCAGAGGACCGTGAGCGCGTTGCGCAAGCCGTCGGGGCAGCGCGCGAGCGAGGCATTCCCTTTTCGCTGCACCATCGGCTGGTTGTGGAAGATGGCTCCGTGCGCATGGTGCACGCTCAGGGCACGGTGGAGACGGATGGTCAGGGCGCCGTGCTGCGCATTGTGGGCGTCAGCCAGGACGTGACCATGCAGAAGGAGATTGAAGAGGAGCTGCGGCGCAGCGAGGCTTTGTATCGCACGATTGCCGACAATCTACCTAATGGCGCCGTATTTGTCGTGGACAAAGAGTTGCGATACCGCCTGGCGCGTGGACCCGGCCTTGTGAACACGAGCATGACCGACTGGGAGGGCAAGACAATCTGGGACGCGCCGGCCTCAGAATGGAGAGAGAGCGCCATAAGACGTTATCGCAAGGCGTTGGAGGGCGAGGCGTCATCTGAGGAAGTGCGTGGAAACGACCGCGTTTTATCGATGCAGACGGTGCCCCTTGCCAACGCAGAAGGCGACATCTACGCCAGTCTGACGCTGATGCAAGACGTCACCGAGCATCGAGAAGCAGAAGAGACAACACGGCGCCTGCTGGAACTCAGTAGGAGGCTAAACGGGACTCTCAAGATTGACAGGTTGTTAGATACCCTCGCGGAGTCGGCCGTTCAGTTGACCAGGGCTGATGCTGGCCAGGTGCTGTTGACCCCCTCTGATCACCTCGACGATCCCACAGCAGCCGTTGCCGGCAACGGTACTCCTGGCCAATCAGAGACGACTTTACGCATGCCTATCGTGACCATCAACGGCGAAGCGTTAGGATTTCTGGAGGTCAGCAAAAAATCCGCGAAGTCGCCATTCACAGAGATGGACCAGGAGAAACTGGCCGGTCTGGCACAGATCGCGTCTATCGCGCTTCAGAACGCCCTCTCCTTTGAACGCCTGCGCACCGTCAGCCAGAAAGTGGTATCGGCGCAGGAAGAGGAACGACGCTATCTATCACGTGAGTTACACGATTCGACGGGCCAGCTGCTGATGGCGCTCAAAATGAACCTTTCGATGGTCCAGACCGAGGTGTCGGAGGGCAGTAGCGAGCTGGCGGAAGCGTTGGAGGAAGTGCGAGAGCTGGTAGATACTATCTACGACGAGATCCGCGCCGTGTCGCACGCGCTGCGACCGCCCTCGTTGGACGTCACGAGCGTGGACGAAGCGCTGAGCGGGCTGTGTGAGGACCACGCGCGACTTAGCGGTATGGCGATTGAATATATTGGCTGCGATACGCCCGAACTGCCCGAGAATATCAGCCTTAGCCTGTACCGTCTTCTGCAAGAGGCCCTAACGAATGTTGCCAAGCACGCAGAAGCGAGCAAGGTTGAAGTAAGGCTACGCCTCGACGAGAATGAGATTGAGCTGTCGGTGCATGACGACGGCGTGGGCTTCAACGTGCGCGAGGAGCTGCGCGGCCAGCAGAATCGTGGCGTGGGCTTATTAGGCTTGCGTGAACGTTTTGAGCTTTTGGGAGGCGTGCTTCATATTGATTCCACCCCTGGAAACGGAACGCGCGTTGCGGGATTCTTCCGCGGCGCAAGTACAAACTGATAGCGCTGCGTGGAGCATGGGAGAACGCTGATGGCTCTTTATCTGGCAAATCTGGACGAGCGGACGCGCGCTTTGATGTTAGAAGAGGTTGATTACGATACGGCGCGTCAGCAGCTGCACATAAGTCCCTATCTCAGTGGACAGGGACAGCGCGACTACGAAGAGTTGCTGCGGGCGGCAATTGAATCCGGCGATGAAGAAACGCTGGCGGAGAAGTTGAACGAGCACCGGCGAATCGCGCGTACGGCGCACCGGCGCAAACCGGACGGCGGCTATACGATCGTGACAGTGCCGCATAACGCGGCCCAGATAATCGCCGAAAGTGAGTTCAACCGTTACTACATTCGCGCAGTATGCCGCCGAGCCCTGGAGGATGGAATAGACGAACTCGTCGTCTACCGCGCGAAACCTGTCGGCACCCCCCGCCCCGAATCAGAAGAGCTTGTGGAAAGCACGGTCGCACCGGCCGAGCTACTCCGCGATTTACGAGAGCATACGGGAGACGAGGCGCCGCAGATGGGCATTCCCGGCGGGCCGAACTCCGGCATTAGCGTCCGGCTGCCCTAATAACAGGCGTGGTCGTCATGCGGAGTGAAATGAAGCACCTGGGCGTTGGCGATGTCTGAATTTCTCGCCGATATCAGCGGTAATTTGCTCGTCGATCTGATTAAGCTCATCGTCACCTTCGCGCTCACCTTTCCCATCGCTTACAATCGAGAACGCGCCACGAGGATAATGGGCCTGCGCACGTACCCCCTGGTAAGCATCACGGTCTGCGCCTTGCTGCTCGCGGCGCAATCGACGTTCGCCGACGGCTCTGATTCAGCGCAGGCGCGCGTGGTTCAGGGCATCCTTACCGGCATCGGCTTCATCGGCGGCGGCGCCATTCTTAAGAGAGGGAATCGCGTCATTGGCACCGCCTCGGCGGCCAGCATCTGGACAAGCGGGGCGCTGGGTATAACCGTCGCCTATGGACGGTACGACCTCGCCCTCGTGTTGAGCCTTGTTACCCTCGGCATCTTGCGCTGGTTGACGCCACTGAAGGAAATGATAAGTGAAAACGACGAGGCGCAGTCATCGGAACGTCAGGCAAACCGTCTCTCTTCTTCCTCCTGATTCGCCGGTCTACTTCCCCCTTCTCCAGAGATCCAGCGCGCGACCAACGCGTCGGTCGACGAATGCGCGGCGATTGAGATCACGACGACCGTAGCAATAATGCGAAAAAGCCCACCCGCCTGTTCGACGTTAGAAGTCAACAGCAGCAGCCCGTATACGACTGACGCAAAGCCCCGCGGGCCAAACCAGGCTGCCGCCAGTCTTTGCGATCGTGGCAATTCGCTGCCGCGCATCACCAACATCAGCGCCAGGGGGCGGGCGGCAACGATCACCAGCAGCGCAAAGATGATTTCAGACCAGTTTAGCGCCTCGAGAAATTCGGTAGAGAGCAAGGCGCCAAGGATCAATAACGACGCCAGCTTGAGCAGCTCCGCTGTGATCTCACCTAACTGTTTGAATGACTTATGAAATTTTGGGCCGAGCGTGACGATGACAATGCCAGCCGGAAAAGCCGTGAGAAATATGTTCGCTGCCAGCAAGCGGGCAAGCGCAAATAACAGCAGCCCGATGGCGATGACCGTAATGGGCATGTATATCTCAACCGCTTCAAAAACACTCAGCCTTTCCAACCGTATGACAACATAGGGAACGACCAGGCCGATAAAGATACCCAGCGCTATTTCTGCCAACCATGTGCCGAGCTTAAACTCAGTGGCGCCTAAAAAGGCTAGGACGGTCAATATGATCGGCAGGGCAAGGCCGTCGTTTATCCCGCTTTCTACATTCAGCAGGCGTCGGAGCGTTTTGGGAACTGTATTGCGCTTCACCAGTGCAGAGGCAAAGACGGGGTCTGTGGGGCTGAGAATGGCAGCGACGAGCAGAGAATGGATCCAGGTCAGCCCGGTAACGTAATGAGCCAGAATCGCTACCAGGACCATCGTCAGCGGCAACCCCAGCACCAGGGCTCGACCCGCAAGGGGCCATATTGAGCGCAACTGGCGCACGCTCAGGTGCATTCCATCGACAAACAGAACGACGAAAAGAGCCACTTCCACGAATGTTCTGATCGACGGATCGTCTAGCTCCAATTTGACAAGTCCCAGCAGACCAGGACCGATCAGGAAGCCGGCAGCAATAAACAGCACCGCAATTGAAAGCACTGTGCGTTCAGCTCGCTCCGAAAGAAGTACGGCCACTAACAGAGTCAGAGCGAACGCTACGAGATATATCATTAATCCATGCCGGTAATAGCCACCCGCCGGCTAGTGCAGCTCAGGGAGAATCTCTTTGGAGTAGAAGTCGAAAAATCCTTCTTGTTGCCGGCCGATCTGGTGCACGTAGACATGATCATAGCCGGCATCAATGAACTTGCGGATGCCTTCGATATGGCGCTGGGCGTCGGGCCCACAGATGATCTGCTCTGTCGCCTGCTGCTTGCTGAGCATTTTCACAGCCTGTTCGAAATGCGTCACCGTACGTAGCTCCTGTGAGAGCTCGCCGGTGAGGCCCGCTATGGGCCAGATCTTGTAAACAGTTTCTCGCGCTTCTTCTTCGCTCTCGGCCCAGCAGACCGTTACCTGGCCGTAACGCGGCTTGCCTTTCCCGCCGGCTTCTTCAAACTTACTAATTGTTTCTTCTTTAGGCGCCAGGCTGATAAGCCCATCGCCGATCTTGCCCGCAGCTTCGATGGTTGTGGACCCACTCGCGGCGACCATGATCGGCGGCGGTTCGTCAGGAAGCGTGAAAATCCGCGCGTCCTCCACCACATAATAGTCGCCCCAGAAGCTGTAGGTATCGCCTTTCCAAAGGGCGCGCATAATCTCCACTGCTTCCTCTAGCATCGCCAGCCGTATATCGTGCGGCGGCCAGCCCTCTCCGACGATGTGCTCGTTCAGATTTTCGCCGGTGCCTATCCCCAGAAAAAAACGACCGGGCATCATAGACGCCGCGGTCGCTGCCGCCTGAGCAATGATAGCCGGGTGAATCCGCATTGTAGGACAGGTGACCCCTGTGCCCAATTGCAGCCGTTCCGTCGCCGTAGCAATCGCGCCAATGACGCTCCACACGAA
>JAICPS010000295.1 GCA_025929715.1 Anaerolineae bacterium
CGACAACGTCAACCTGCGCGTCAACCTCATCGCCCCCGTGGCCCTGGAGGAAGGCTCCCGTTTCGCCATCCGCGAAGGTGGCCTCACCGTCGGCGCCGGTGTCATTACCAAGATCTTAGACTGAGATATACGACGACTGATTGGGGCGTTGGTGAAAAAATCAACGCCCCTCTTATTGAGGATCTATGGCTAAACAAAAAATTCGCATTCGCCTGAAGGCATATGATCACCGTGTACTCGACCAGTCCGCGCAGCGCATCGTGGGAACGGCCGAACGTACCGGCGCGACGGTAGTTGGACCAGTTCCATTGCCTACGCGAGTGGAACGCTTCACAGTGAGACGCAGTACCTTTATTGATAAGGACTCACACGAGCACTTCGAAATTCGCACTCATAAGCGATTAATTGACGTACTCAATCCGGACTCAAAGACGATTGACACCCTGATGCGGCTGAATTTGCCCGCCGGTGTGGACATCGAAATTCAGATCTAAATATTAGTTAGTAGAAAGGATGATGCAGCCTTCGCCCTGTAGGCTGGCAGTCCTTGGAGGTAATTGAACGTGAAAGCATTACTGGGCTACAAGGTTGGCATGACTCAGATCATCCAGGACGACGGAAAAGCCGTTCCCGTGACCATTGTTCAGGCTGGGCCGTGTTTTGTGACACAGGTTAAGACAGATAATTCCGACGGCTACGAGGCCGTACAGATAGGCTTTGGAGAAACGAAGGAACGGCGGCTGACGCGTGGGCAGTTGGGCCATCTCGGCCGCCTTAAGACAGATGATAAACATCCAGAGCGCAAGACCGACAGCGGTATTCCGCCGGTACGCCACCTGCGCGAGATCCGCACGCGATCAGGCGGCGAATATGAGATAGGCCAGGAACTCACCGTTGAGCAGTTCGCTGAGGGTGAGCGGGTAGATGTGAGAGGTACGTCAAAAGGCCGTGGCTTCACCGGCGTCGTAAAGCGCCACGGCTTCCGCGGAGGTCCAAAGACCCACGGTCAGTCGGATCGCTGGCGTGCTCCCGGTTCAATTGGTGCAACGTCAGGTATGGCGCGTGTGATAAAGGGCACGCGTATGGCCGGGCGTAGCGGTAATGAGAAGTCGACTTCGGCGAATCTGGAAGTCGTGCGCATCGATACTGATAAGAATCTGATTGCCGTGAAGGGTTCTGTGCCGGGGGCCAAGGGCAGCCTGGTTTTGATTCGCGAAGCGCGCAAGGCGGCTAAGGAGATTTCGTGATGGAAGTACCGGTCTTGAACATGGACGGCCAGGAGGTCAGTCAAATTGAGCTTCCGGCCGATCTCTTTGAAGCAAATATAAACCGTGGGCTGATGCACCAGGCTCTGGTGCGACAGTTGGCGAATGCGCGCCTGGGAACACATAAGGCCAAGACGCGTGGCGAAGTGAGTTATTCGACACATAAGATTTACCGCCAGAAAGGCACGGGACGTGCCCGGCATGGCAGCCGTCGCGCGCCGATATTTGTGGGCGGTGGCGTTGCTCATGGTCCACAACCGCGCAGCTATACTAAGAAAATGCCGCGACAAATGCGCCGCGCGGCTCTGCGCTCTGCGCTGTCGGCGAAGGCGAAAGCCGGAGATATCGTCGTCTTAGACGAAGTTGCGATGGAGCAAGCCAAGACAAAAGAAATGGCGGCTTTGATGCGCCGGCTGGTCGGCGAAAGCAGCGTGTTGCTGCTAATGGCCGGTCGTGATGAGAACGTGGAAAGGTCGGCTCGCAATATCCCGGACGTGAAGACGTTGCGTGCTACGTACCTGAATATCCGCGATCTTTTGGGATTTGAGAAGATCGTCATGCCACTGGCTGCGCTCGACGTGATTGGCCGATTCCTTGGCCAGCAGCAAGAACGATATGTTCTGGCTGACGACAGTGGCCTCGAATTCGGGACCGTCCTGGACGTCGACCTCATGGACGAGGCCCTCGTGGACGAGGAGGAATAACACAATGCACTGGCGAGAAGTTATCCGGCGTCCGGTCGTCACCGAAAAGTCGAATATTCTGGCTTCTGAAGTGAACCAGTACACGTTTGTAGTGGATCCCAGAGCCAATAAGATTCAGATCAAACAGGCCATAGAACTGGCCTGGCCTGAGGTTACCGTAGATAAGGTTCGGGTGGCTATTATGCCAGCCAAGCGCGCGCGCCGGTGGCGGCGCATGGCAACGCGCAAGGCCGGCTGGAAGAAAGCCATCGTGACACTTGCTCCAGGCTCCAGAATCGATCTATTTGAAGGTGTTGGTTAAGAAGGAGGGAGGAGTGAAATGGCAGTAAAAGTATACAAACCGACGTCACCCGGTCGACGCGATATGACCGGGGCGTCGTTTGAAGAAATCACCCGAAGTAAACCTGAGAAGTCGCTCGTCCGCGGTATGCGTAAAAGCGGCGGACGTAACTTCCGCGGAAAGATCACGATTCGTCACCGTGGCGGTGGCCACAAGCGGCTCTATCGTGACATCGATTTCAAGAGAGAAAAGAAGGGCATCCCGGCCCGCGTTGCATCGATTGAGTATGATCCCAACCGCTCGGCGCGAATTGCCCTGTTGAATTACGAGGACGGCGAAAAGCGCTACATTATTGCACCCCTCGGTTTACGTGTCGGCGATAGAGTCGTGAGCGATAACCAGACGGAAATTCGCCCGGGCAACACCATGCCTCTGCGCTACATCCCGATGGGCACGCAGGTCCACAATATTGAATTGTATCAGGGACGCGGCGGACAGTTGGTTCGCGCGGCCGGTACGTCGGCGCAGATCATCGCCAAAGAAGGCGATTTTGCGATTTTACGACTGCCCTCCGGCGAAGAGCGCCTGATTCGTCTTGAATGCCGGGCGACGATCGGTCAGGTCGGCAACGTCGAGCATGGCAATATTAGCCTCGGTAAGGCCGGACGCAAACGCCATCTGGGCATCCGCCCAACGGTTCGCGGATCGGCCATGTCACCGCGCGACCATCCTCATGGTGGTGGTGAAGGCCGGGCGCCCATCGGTATGCCTGGACCAAAGACTCCGTGGGGTAAGCCGGCGCTGGGCAAACGCACACGCCGCAATAAGAGAACTGAAAAGTACATCTTCCGCCGTCGTGCAAAGAAGCGCCGATAAGGAGTTAGCGAAAAATGGGACGATCTTTAAAAAAAGGGCCTTACATAGACCCGAAACTGTTACAAAAAGTCGAAGATTTGAACAATGCCAATCGCCGCCAGGTCATCCGCACCTGGTCGCGTGATAGCACCATCTTTCCCCAGATGGTGGGCCACACCATTGCCGTGCATGATGGGCGGCGTCACGTGCCCATCTACATCACGGAAAATATGGTCGGGCATAAGTTGGGTGAATTTGCACCGACGCGTACTTTCCGCGGTCACATGCGTGGTGAGGCCAGGGCCGAGCGCAAGGCGCGAGTGGGACGATAATCATGGCTGAGCGATTTGAAGTTCGGGCGAAAGCACGCCATATTCAGATGACGCCACGCAAAGTGCGCCTCGTCATAGACGCGGTGCGCGGTATGGGCGCCAGAGAGGCCCTTGATATCTTGCGTTTCATGCCCAACAGCGCCGCCGACCCCGTCTATAAAGTAATTCGCTCCGCTGTGGCCAACGCTGAAGAGAACTATGGTCTGGAAATTGACGAACTGTACGTCAGTAGCATCCAGGCCGACGAAGGTCCACGTCATCGCCTGGCTCCGTATGGTGGGCGATTTGCAGGACGCGGCCGTTTCCGGCCTGTGATCAAGCGATCCACACACATTACTGTGTCCCTGGCAGAGCGTGATGTTGTTGATTATGAATGAACTTAGGAAAAAAGTAAGGAGGCGCGACATTGGGTCGTAAAGTACATCCAATCGGGTTCCGTCTTAAGGCGATCCGCGACTGGAATACGCGTTGGTTCGCCGAAGGTAATAGATACCGTAATCTGCTGCACGAGGATTTTGCAATTCGCCGTTTGATCCGCAACGAGTTGCCGTCGGCCGGCATTTCGCGAATCGACATAGAGCGATTCCCCAACCAGGTTCAGGTCACTGTTTGGACCTCGAAACCCGGCATTGTAATCGGGCGCAAGGGCGCGACAGTCAAGGGACTTCGTGGGCACTTGCGTGATTTGACCGAGAAGTCGGTCAAGTTAGAAGTCGAAGAAATTTCAGATCCAGATCTGGATGCCCGCCTGGTGGCGGAAAATATTGCGCAGCAGTTGGAACGGCGCATTTCGCACGGCCGCGCGATGAAACGGGCAGTAGGCCAGGCGATGCGGCAAGGTGCGGAAGGGATCCGCATCGAAGCTGCCGGCCGCCTTTCGGGTTCAGAAATGGCGCGCACCGAAAAAGTATGGGACGGACAGGTTCCACGCAATACAATTCGCGCTGACCTGGACTTCGGTCAGGCTGAAGCCGTGACGACCTTTGGTCAGATTGGCGTGAAGGTCTGGATATATAAGGGCGAAGTGTTACCCCAGAAGCAGGCGGCGACAGACGTCTATATCAGTGAATAAGGCCGTATACAGAATACGGAGTGAATACCATTATGTTAATGCCAAAACGCGTTAAATACCGTAAGCAATTTCGCGGACGCATGAGAGGCTTGGCCAAAGGCGGCGTAGAGCTGCTGCAAGGCGATTTTGGCTTGCAGGCCCTGGAGCCGGGCTGGATTACCAGCCGCCAAATCGAGGCAATGCGCCGCGCGGTCACGCGCCATATGCGCCGCCGTGGAAAGTATTGGATCCGCATCTTCCCGGATAAACCGGTGACGGCGAAGCCGGCCGAAACCCGTATGGGTAAGGGTAAGGGCGCGGTAGACCATTGGGTCGCTGTCGTCAAGCCAGGCCGGGTCATGTTCGAAATCGGTGGGATCCCTGAAGATATCGCCCGGGAGGCGCTGCGGCGCGCCAGCTACAAATTGCCTATCAAGTCCCAGATCATTTCACGGGAGGACAAGTTCTAATGGCGCACATCGTCGAATTGCGTGAAATGTCCAACGAGCAGTTGGAAGAAAGGATCGAGAATGCTCGCGAAGAGCTGTTCAACCTTCGCTTCCAGAAAGCCTCAGCGCGCCTGCAGGACACCGCGCGGCTGAAGATAGTTCGCCGCGACATTGCTCAGATGAGCGAAGTCCTCCATAAGCGCCAGTTGGCGGTGGCTGCCGCCGCCGAACAGCCCGAGATCGCCGCGGCGCTCGAGGGCAAAAAGTGGCAAGGCCGCGCGCGCTACGTCTATGAGGAGAGTTCCTGGGACGTCACCTTCCGGGACTCAGATGGCAAAGAGATCGCCGTGGCGACCGTAAATCTCAACCAAAAACGTCGAAGCGGCGAGAAGCCGGGATCGGCGCCCGCAATGCGCCGGCAAGTTAAAACCTTTGAAGTGACAGGTTAATACAGATGAGAGAACAGCGTAAACGATTAACTGGTGTCGTGACCAGCGACAAGATGCAAAAGACTATCGTGGTCGAGGTGACCACGACGAAGCGGCACCCGTTGTATGAGAAAGTTGTGCGCCTCAAGAAAAAGTACAAGGTGCACGACGAAAACGACGACGCCCGCATCGGCGATCGTGTAGAAATTATCGAATCGAAACCACTCAGCCGCCACAAGCGCTGGGCATTGGTCTCGGTTCTGGATCGCGCGGATTAAGGGAGGCGACGGAAGATGATTCAACAAGAAAGTCGCCTGTCTGTTGCCGATAATTCTGGTGCGCGAGAGCTGCTTGTTATCCAGGTGACCGGCGGTTCGCGTCGCAAGTATGGCGCTGTGGGCGATATCGTCGTTGCGACCGTAAAGAAGGCGACGCCAAACTCTCAGGTCAAAAAGAGTTCGGTCGTGCGCGCGGTAATCGTGCGCACGAACAAGGAGTATCGACGCGACGACGGAAGCTATATCCGATTTGACGACAACGCGGCTGTTCTCCTAAACGGCGAAACGCTGCTGCCGCTGGGCACGCGTATTTTTGGGCCCGTCGCCCGCGAGCTACGCGAGAAAGGCTTTAGCCGCATCCTTTCGCTGGCGCCCGAAGTCCTGTAAAACGATTTTCCTGATCGTTTACGGGCAGTTAACAAG
>JAICPS010000470.1 GCA_025929715.1 Anaerolineae bacterium
CATGCCAAAGGAAAAGTCGTCATCACGGTGGAACAGAATAATAAAACCTAACGAGCACCGGAGAATCGAGATTAAGGAAGGAGACTCCACTGAAAGAAAAGTTGAAAGATGCTATGAACGGCAAAATCTGCCTCATTACAGGCGCGACCAACGGCATTGGCAAGGCAACAGCGCAGGCATTGGCGCAGATGGGCGCAACAGTAGTCATTGTGGGCCGTAACCCCGCCAAGTGTGCGGCAGTCGTAAGCGAGATCAAGCACACCAGCGGGAATGACGCCGTGGAAGCGCTCGTCGCCGATCTGTCGATCATGGCGGAGGTCCGCCAGGTAGCAGATCAATTCAAGGCAAAATACCAGCAGTTGCATGTGCTGGTCAATAACGCCGGCGGAGCGTTTGGCAAGCGACAGGTCACCTCGGAAGGGTTTGAGAAAACATTTGCGCTCAACCACCTGAGCTACTTTCTGCTGACCAATTTGCTTCTGGATACGCTGCAAGCCAGCGCTCCGGCCCGTATTGTCAACGTCTCATCAGACTCGCATAAGGGAGCGCACCTCGATTTCGACGATTTGCAGTCTGAGAAGGGTAATTTCAGGTTCAGTGCCTACGGGCGCTCCAAGCTCGCCGTTGTCGTGTTTAGCTATGAACTGGCACGGCGGCTGTCAGGGTCGGGTGTCACCTGCAACGTGCTACACCCCGGTTTGGTGCGTACCGGATTCGCAAGCAACATGGGCGCAGTTCCGTCCGCCGTTATTGGCTTTTTCATGCGCTTTGTGGCCTTAACGCCAGAACAAGGCGCACGAACCTCTGTTTACCTCGCCACCTCACCGCACGTTGAAAACGTGACCGGCAAATACTGGGAAAAGAGCAAAGCCGTGCCCTCCAGTCGCGCCGCCTATGACGAAGCGACCTGGACGCGGCTGTGGGAAGTCAGTGATAAGATGGTTGCAGCGGTGGCCACAGCAGGCTAAGGGCGACACCGCTCAGCCAAGGCAACAAAATCATGCTTATCTCACTGACTGCCCTCCTGCTCATCGTTGTTCCAATTGCCTTCAACGCAACCTTCTTCCTCCTGCAAAGAGCGTTTGCGTATCCGGATATCCTGCGCCAACCCACTGAGGTCATCCTTCAACGCTTCAAGGAAGGTGGCGCGCCACTGCGGCGTCTCTGGTATGTATTTGCATTTTCGGCGGTACTGTTCACGCCCGTCCCCGTCCTGGTGCACCAGGTATTCCAACCAGACGCACCCTGGTTCCTTGCGGTTGGCACAGTCATTGGCGTCCTGGCGGGTGTATTCCAGACTCTCGGGCTCATCCGCTGGCCTTTTCTTGTCCCATTCCTGGCTGAAATATTCACCGATCCAAAATCCACTCAGGCAGCGCGCGACAGCGCGGGAGTTACCTTCCAGGCGTTCCATCGCTACGCCGGTATGGCCATTGGTGAGCACTTAGGCTTCATTTTCACCAGTACCTGGACCGTGCTCCTGTGTGTCGCAATCATTCAGACTGCACTCGTAAATCCACTGTTTGGTTGGCTGGGAATCGTTCCGGCCATTGGTGTGTTGGCAGGCATATTTGAGGAAACGGCCTTCAAAGCCGCGGGGGTGGTTAACGCGATCAGCTATATCTTGTGGTCTGTATGGCTAATTGCTTTTGGGATTGCTTTGCTACTCCTATAGAGGTAATAAGAGGATACCGATGAAAGCGATAATACACACCAAATACGGACCTCCTGACGTTCTCGAACTAAGAGAGATGGTAAAGGACCCGTTTGACCAGTTGCGCATTTCCCCGCGCACTATACCAGTTGGCGACAGAACGGCACTTGAAGGGTCACGTTATACGAACGCGCACGACGGTCCAGCGCCTTTGCAAATAGCTCAACGCGTCTCGACAAAGAGCCGGTAGGCGTCAGTCGTGTTGACGTTGCCGTCATTGCTGACGTAGAGGAAGTAGGTGCCGGCCGGCTGTGGGCCCAGGTAGAGGATCTTCTCCAGCGTTGGCTTGCCATAGTTCTGCAGAAAGTGCGCCGATTCGCAACCGTCGCCATTGTACGCTGCCACCTGACCGGCCAAGGGCACGAAGTTGCTCACGCGGATTTCGACCTCACCAGGGGACGCCAGGTTAAAGCGATACCAGTCGTCGCGATCGTCTGGATAGAAATTGTATAGCATATCCCGTTGCATGGGGTGGGCAGACATGCAACTGTCGTTCGGTTCGCCGGGCGCCCTGCCGCAGTCGATACATATTGCCGGAAAGTAGACGTGGCGAATGAAATTGGGCCGGGGAGTTGCAGTATGATTGGGCGTCGCCGTGGCTTCGACAGAGGTCGCCGTTGGCGAGGGCGTAAGGGTCGGCGTTTCGGAGGGCATGGCGGTGCCGGTCGGCGGGGGCGTGAGGGTCGGCGTTTCGGAGGGCATGGTGGTGCCAGTCGGCGGGGCCGTGTGGCTCGCCGTTGGCGAGGGCGTAAACGTTGCCGACGAGGGCGGCGTGGGCGTCGGTACATCCGGTATTGTCGTGCAAAAGAGCAGGTGGCTCGGACTGTAGTGCTTGCCGTTGTTGGGGTTAACGGGGGGCAAAAGACCACCATCGCCGCTGGCCGGCGCATTGTAGTGATAAAAGTTACCGCCCGGCCCACCCTTGACGAAAACGCCGTCGATTGCGACGTTGGACGACCAATCGATGATGGTTGCGTCGTCGCCGTCGTGTACGTCGAGGCTCACCGTCAGCCCGCCAGCGGAGAAAGACCCGTCCTCCACCGTATCAACGCGCATCTGATCCCAATCCGTCCCTGCCGGGGCTAGATCAGAGCAACTGGCGTTGTAGTCGACGTAAACGGGATCTACGTGGCTGCCGGCGCTTGGCCGTGGTAGCAGTGACAGTACGAGCAACACGAAGGCGGCGGCCAACCCGTGTGCGCGCCTGCTCATCGTCTAATCCTTCGTCGTTGTTCTAACATCGTCGTGCATTCCGTCATTATGCGGCGCGCGACAGGCAGATACAAGAAGGCGCGAGAAAGCAGTACTCGGGTACTACTGTGTCCTCATACCCAAGTTTGGGGTGACAGAAAAGATGGGCGGGAACTGCCGCGGTGCTTGAGTTATAATTTGATGATGGCTGCATTGTTCATGTATCGTACCGGATATGGATGAAATCGAGCAGTTACAAAGGGCCATCGCCACTCTCGATGCACAGCGAGCTGCCCTCGGCGACGCCGTAGTCGATGCGGCGCTGTCCCCAATGCGCGAAAAGTTGGCAGCGCTGCAGGCGCAAACGGCCGCCGAGCAGCGCAAGCTCGTCACCGTCCTGTTTGCAGACCTGGTGGGCTTCACAGCCATGTCCGAGCAGATGGACCCCGAGGACGTGCGCGAGGTCGTCAACGCCTACTTCAAGTGCTGGACGGCTGCGATTGACCAGTACGGGGGCGAGTTGGAGAAGTTCATTGGCGATGCCGTTATGGCCGTTTTTGGCCTGTCTACTGCGCACGAGGATGATCCGGAGCGTGCTATCCGCGCGGCGCTGGCCATGGAGCCCTTACTCGAGGCCCTCAATGAGAAGTTACAGGAAGAACGAGGCATACAACTCGCCATGCGCGTTGGCATCCACACCGGCCCGGTGGTTGTGAGCCTGCTGGATGAACGGCGGGCAACGGACTTTGTCGTCGTCGGCGATTCGGTCAACCTCGCCAGCAGGCTGCAATCGGCGGCGCCTATTGGCGCCGTAATGATTTCCCACGACACTTACCGCCACGTGCGCGGCGTCTTTGACGTCAAATCCCTGGAGCCGATTCAGGTCAAAGGTAAGCGTGAGCCGATCCAGGTTTACCTGGTGCAACAAGCCAAACCCAAAGCCTTTCGCGTGATGACACGGGGCGTTGAAGGCCGCGAGACGAGGATGATCGG
>JAICPS010000278.1 GCA_025929715.1 Anaerolineae bacterium
CGAGCGTCGCTACGATTCGATTCCTGGCTCTGTTCAATTTGTTAGAGGTGACTTATCCCAGTCATTTCTTCTGCGCGAAGCGCTACTGAATGTTGACGTGGTATTCCACCTTGCCTGGACGACCATTCACGAGGTTGCCAATCAAGATCCGGCGGCGGATGTGACCGCCAATCTGATTCCAACAATTCATTTGCTTGAGGCCTGCCAGCGGGCCGGTGTAGCCCGGGTCATATTCACCTCATCCGGTGGAACCGTTTACGGACCGGCGCGCCGCCTGCCGGTTTCGGAGACACATCCGCTAAACCCGATCACCGCCTACGGCATTACTAAGCTCGCCGTCGAGAAATATCTGCACATGTTCAGAAATCTTTACGGTCTGGAATATGCGGCACTGCGGCCGTCTGTACCTTACGGTCCTCGACAAAATCCGTTGGCCAAACAAGGTGCAGTCGCCGTCTTTCTATACCGCATCGCACACGGGCTACCGATCACACTCTGGGGCGATGGCAGTACGACGCGTGACTATTTTTACATATCCGACCTCGTGAATGCGCTTGTAGCAGCAGCCGTGAGAGAACTAGGCGAAGATCCCGTTTTCAATATCGGTGGGCCGGAGGAAATTTCCCTATCTCATCTTATAGAACGAGTAGAGGAAACCCTCGGCAAGAAAGCGATCATAGAGTACCAACCGGCGCGCGATTTCGACGCCCCTCGCATTGTGTTGGATACATCTCGCGCTACCGGCGCTTTAGTCTGGCGCGCACGCGTCCGATTATCTGAAGGTCTCGCCTGCACCTGGGCATGGATGCAGCAGACATTCGGCGAGTGATCCAGTTTCACATTCATGTGTCTTAACCGTTTTCTCGAGCCATCATCATGAGCAATAAGCCAAATGTAATTCTGCTGACCGTTGACACGTTAAGAGCCGACAAAGCCGGCCGTCATGGTCACAATTCACTTACGCCCAACCTTGATTCGCTGGCTGCGTCCGGCGTAAACTTTACTCAGGCGATTACGGGCGGTTCGTGGACGCAGGCTGCATTTCCGGTGATTCTCACCTCGACATATGCCTCTATGCACGGGGGTTGCCTTACACCACTCGCCCCTACCCGTCCATCGCCGGTAACGGCCCTCGCAAACTATGGCTATACGACGGCTGGCTTCTCCACCAGCCCATTACTAAGTCGCAAATACGGCTACGATCGGGGCTTCCGCGACTTTTTCGACTTAGACCCCAATGAGGGGGATCCTCTCCTCCGGAGGGTAAGAGGCGGGCAGCGCATGCTGCGGAATCCGCTCACGCATTACGTTTCTTCGCTCCTTGGGCAGCGCTCACGTCCCGCACGACTTTACGTTTCTGCGCAGGAAGTGACGGATCGCCTATGTAGCTGGTTAAATAGTGGCCAGCAGCCATTTTTTGTCTGGGGTCACTATATGGACATCCACTGGCCATACCACCTACAAGAGCAGTTACATCATCCCAGGGAAATTGCGCAGGCATGGCGCGACCTCGGTCGAATCTATCGTGCCAACCGTCGTGGCGAAACATTAAGCGGCGAAGACCGCGAACGCTACATACGCCTATACGAGCAAGCCGTAACTTACACCGATCAGCAGCTCGGCAGGTTGTTCGACTTCCTCGGTAGCAACGGCCTGCTGCAAACCACCATTGTCGTTGTTGTTTCCGATCACGGCGAAGAATTTCTAGAGCGGCGACGTTGGGGTCACTTCGAAAGTAATCTTTACGACGAAATATTAAAAGTGCCGCTCATCATTCGCGGGCCGGGACTTACTACAGGCGAAGTTGTTGCCCGGCAGACACGGACGCTTGATATTATGCCGACGATCCTGGACCTTTGTAGTTGCCCGCCTCCTGATGGGATGGAGGGCAGCAGTTTGAGGCCGTTGTGGACCCGTCGTGATGGTCACTACGATGCTAAAGAATCGATCAGTGAGATGTGGCGGGATCATTGGCATATCGTTGCCGTGCGTACTGAGGATCATAAGTATATCTGGAACAGCCGCTCTCCCGAGCAGCCTCTACTGTTTGATCTTAATGCAGACCCAGGAGAGCATCATAACATTGCAGGCCAACAGCCAGACAGGGCCAGATATTTTCAATCGCGCGTCGACGCCCACTTGCGTCGCGCAGGCCGAAGCCAATCGACTGACTTGGGCGCCGTACCGGAATTAGATGAGGAAATGGTCAGGCGTTTGCGCGGTCTGGGCTATCTCCAATAGTAGCGGACGCGGATCAAACGTTTCATCCCATTGAACAGCAGATGAGAATTTTAGTTCTCAGCAACTTCTATCCGCCATATGAACTGGGTGGTCAAGGACGATCATGCCAGCAAGTCGTGGACGGCTTGCGACGACGAGGCCATGCAGTCGCCGTTTTGACCAGCATGCACGGCGCCAATAACCAACCTGTAAAAGCGGATAACGTTTTTCGGTCCCTGTATCTGGAAATGGATTTTACACCCTGGAGGCATGGCGTAAATTTCTTTACACAGCGGAAGAGACGAGAGCGAGAGAATCTGACGCAATTCCAGCGCCTCCTGAACGCCTTTCAACCTAACGTCGTCTTCGTATGGGGTATGTGGAATCTTCCGCGCTCGTTGCCTGCTTATGTAGAAAGAAAGTGCTCCGGCAGAGTACTCTATCGTTTTGCCGAGTACTGGCCAACGCTTCCCAGCCAACATGAACTTTACTGGCTTACGCCTGGGCGAAAGTGGTTCTCGCGCTTTCCAAAGAGAACGATTGCGCTATTTGCGCTCGCTCTACTGGCCCGCGAGCAGCGGCAGTTCCCGCTGAAGTTCGAACATGCCTACTGCGTCAGTGCGGCGACGCGCCAGGAGCTTGTGGCCGCCGGAATACCGGTGGCGGGGGCGCATATCATCCATACAGGGCTTGAGCTGCACCCTTTTGCTAACGGCGCACCGGCGAAGAGAAAGCGCGAAGATGGGGCTAATCTGCTGTACGCCGGGCGGCTGTATCCCGAAAAAGGCGTTGAGACCGCGATTGAGGCGGTGGCAAAACTGATTCTCAAGGGCGATCTATCCCACCTCCATTTTGACATCGCAGGGTCCGGACGCGAAGATTATCAGGAAAAGCTAAACAGCATGGTACGTCGCATGGGACTGAGCGGTCACATTTCCTTTCTGGGGCAGGTCCCTGCCGCCGAAATGCCTGCCCTTTTCAAACGCTCAAACATACTCGTGGTCCCATCGCTTTGGCCAGAACCGTTTGCCCGTGTCGTGCTGGAGGCGATGGCAGCCAGCACGGTCGTGGTAGCGGCGTCGACCGGTGGAACAGGCGAAATCGTGGTAGATGGCGAAAACGGCCTGCTTTTTGCTCCGGGCGACAGCGAGGAGCTCGCCTGGCAAATTACGCGTCTTGTCATGGATCCTGACTTACGCCACAAATTAGGGCGTGCAGGATATGACACGGTCTGTAGCAAATTCACCTTCTCGACAATGTTGGACAGGATTGAGGAGCTGCTGGCTACAGTGGCACTGTCCTGACACCTGACACTTGACACCTAGAATCAGCGTTGTCATCCCAACCTATAATCGCCAGGAGATGTTGCGCGAGACGCTGTCGTCGCTCGCGCATCAAGACTGGCCACGCGATGAGTTCGAGGTCATCGTCGTGGACGACGGTTCCAGCGATGGGACAGGGTCCGTTGCTGTAGAGTTTTATCCGTTTGGCCTGCGATATATCTGGCAGCCAAACCAGGGAGATGCGGCCGCTCGTAACACGGGTGCAACGGCAAGCCAGGCAGAATTTCTCGTCTTCCTGGACGACGATATCCTGTTAGCGCCGGACTATCTGACACACGTGATCAACGCCCACGGCCGGTCAAAGAATATGATTGCAACCGGCACGTCGTTCCTCTGGCTTGAGGAGTCGAATCCCCTACAGCAGCCGCACCCCGCTCGACCGCCTGACGAGTTGGAGACCGTCGAGTTGCCTTTTGTCGATATGTGCAGCAATAACATGTCGGTGAGGCGCGAGGCTTATTTTTCGTTGGGGATGATGCATCACCTTAATTTTAGCGGTTCCAGTATGTGGTGCGACGTCGATTTTGCCTATCGCGCCTACCGGCAAGGCTTCATCTTTCGCCGCAGCACGAAGGCTATCTGCTGGCACCGGGACTACGTACAGCAGAGCCTGGATAATCAGAAGCGCCGCATGCACGAGGCGGCCTTCCGCGCCGCAACCCTTTTTCAGAAGTACCCCGATCTTTTTGTCCATCTTCCCATGTTTGCCGACAAATCCCCCCTCGCCTGGCGGAGTGATCCGCCCACGTTGACTGCGCGCAAGCTTTTGCGGCGCCTCACGTCGTCTACCTTCGTCTTGTCGCCTTTAGAGCAACTGGCAAGGTCTCTAGAAAAGCGACACGGCATGTCCTCACTCCCAACAAGGTTAGATCGCTGGATTATCGGCGGTTATATCTGGCGTGGATACCAAAAGGGCCTAAAAGAATTAGCGGCGGGCCAAGTAGAACAGTCGGGCGTGAATAGCTCTGTTTATTAAGCCGTTAATAAGTAATAGGTACTGCAATATTGTTGTGGGGAATCCCTTCCGCTACAATGCCCCTTCCAGGTTCCAGGAAGGAGGTTCCCCGGCATGTACTGGAAAAGATCGCGGCAACGGCTGTTCACGACGTTCGAGCGAATCCGTCATCGGATTCCACAGGTGTTTTTCGTTTTGCTTTGTCTCTCTGTGTTCTTGTTTCATCATACACCTGGCACACATGCGTTTCCTGTTCCAGAACTACCTGACGACAACCTGATTGTGAATCCCTGGTTTCGGGACGACGCCGACCCCAGCGCGGCGGGCCTGGACGGCTGGACCCGCGTTCTGACCAATGGCGTCGGCTGGGTGACCAGCCAGAAAGAATCGAATCCATCGCCCACCATCGTCGTTTCAGGTCGCTGCGGTTACGATTCGGTTTATTGCGGTACTTCGGCCAGATGGGCCAAAATAGTATCTGGCCCTTACGCAGGCCAGACCTTTCCGAACATCGACGTTTATCTTTACCAGGTCGTCGATTCCGGCGCGCAAACGAAAGAGCTCACATTTTTCATGCATTGGGTGAGTCATCGCGTCGCGGCGGCTGAAGTAACCATCTTTGGCAGCCAATCGCCGAACGGACCCTGGACCCAGGTATGGGTCCCGTTTTTCCATTCACAAGACGAAGTGATTTACCCACCAGGTGGAGAAATTGAAGAGATATGGGAAGAAACCGGCTTCCTGGAAACGACGTTGGGGCAGGGGTTCAGATACTACAAGGTCCAGTTCCGGGCGAACCTGCCGGAAGGAGAAGGCGTCGGGTTCAAAATGACCGGCGTGTACTTCGGTACGGAAGCGAATGCGCCACCGCCACCACCAGAGCACCTTTACGACGTGTACCTTCCCCTTTTCCGTTCCAGATAATGCTGAGCTGCAACTCTGTGAATCCATTGAGCGCCGCCGAACCGAAACCGACGCTGGGCTGATAAGTAATCGGAATCAATGCAGGATCTGGAGAGGATGTGAAATGGATCACAGTCAGCATAGTCGCCTTCTAAAGGTTTCGCAAGAATCGGTGGTTTTCATTCTCCTCCTCGCAACATGCTTAATCACCCTCGGCACGGCAGAAGGGAATGAAAATCGATTTGCTCCGGGCTTTCAAGGTGGCGGCGTGGACGACCGGGCGAACACTGGTGACGTGCCCTGGCCGATGGCAGGAGCGAATCCACAGCGAACGAGCTGGGTGCCTGAGGGCCCCAAAGGCAACCTCGCTGCAGAATGGGCGAAACCAATTGAACCATACATCTCTCAAAAAGTTCAGATTGTCGGCGCGGAAGGCAAAGTTTTCGTCTCAACCGCCAAGGGACTGTATGCGCTGAATGCGGGCACCGGCGCGCAAGTTTGGGTCTATTCTACCGATATGCCTTTAGGCCACTCCCCGACCTATGCTGGTGGGGTTCTTTACGTGGGTGGCTTCGATCGTAAACTCCACGCCATCAACGCCGGCAACGGGACTGGATTATGGCAATTTCCTGCGGGCGCGGGATTCCATACGAATCCGCTTGTGGTCAACGGCAAAGTATATGCCGGTAATCGGGACGGCTATTTTTACGCCATCAACGCACAGGGTAGCCCGCAGGCCGGCGAGTTGGCCTGGAAGTTCCAGACGGGTGGTCCGATTCTGTTTTCGGCCGCCTATCAAGACGGAGTCATTTATTTCACGTCTAACGACTCCTACGCCTACGCGCTCGATGCTGAAA
>JAICPS010000165.1 GCA_025929715.1 Anaerolineae bacterium
CCAGCTTGTGCTCGCCCTGGGATTGGCGATGCTCGTAAATCATCGCCTGCCGCTTAAAGGGTTGGTGCGTTCCACGCCCCTGATGGCCGTCGTCATGCCGATGTCTATTGCCGCGATGCTCTGGCAGCTCATGCTGCATCCTTCGAATGGCCTGATCAACAGTATTTTCCGTACGATCGGGCTTCCGGCCCAGCCTTTTTTGACAGACGTTCAACAGGCGCTTCCGTCATTGGTGGGGATGACTATCTGGAAAGATGTCGGTTTTTACATGATCTTTTACCTGGCGGGACTTCAGGGAATTCCAGGTGAATATTACGACGCCGCCAAAGTTGACGGCGCTTCCAGATGGGCCGAATTTCGCCATATCACCGTGCCCCTTCTCCGGCGAACCACCCTGGTGGTTGTGCTCCTATCCACCGTTTTTGCCTTCCAGGTGTTCGTCCCGGTTTATGTGATGACCGATGGCGGGCCGCGCGGGGTCACCAACGTCATCGTCTATTACATGTATACTGCCGCCTTCCATTTCATGCGCCTGGGCTACGCCAATACGATCGCCATGATTACGCTTGTGATCGTTCTGGCGATTGCGGCCTTGCAGCTACAGGTTTCGCGGGATGAATAGCTCCTTTGCGACCTCCGCAGAAAATGAGAGGACCAGGCCTCGCAATGTCGCCGTAACAGACTTCTTTAACCGTTTAAGCAATGGCGGCAAGTGGTTAACCCTCCTGCTGCTACAGATAATTGTTATTCTGGTGTTCGGACTTCCCTTTCTCTGGCTGCTATTTGGTGGATTGCGGCCCGAAAGCGACCTTTTCGGCAATTTATACCCTTTTAGTTGGAATACCATCATTCCGTCTATCTGGACGCTCGACAACGTGCGCTATGTCCTGGGATTGGGCTTTGGCCGCAACCTTTTGAATAGCTTTCTGGTCGCAGCCGCCACAGTACCCTTTGCTCTACTTTTCGATTCCATGGCGGCCTTCGCGCTGGCCTGGCTCCGTGTGCCGGCGAGGCGGCTACTGATTGGATTACTGTTGCTAATCTTGATTATCCCCGAGCAGAGCACGATTATTCCCCTCTATCTTGTCGTCACGGAACTCGGCCTGGTGAATTCCTACGCGGCCCTTATCCTGCCCTACATCGCGCGCCCTTTCGGCATCTTTGTGTTGCAGCAGTTCTTACGCGAGCTGCCCAAAGAGTTGGCCGACGCGGCAATTGTGGATGGCGCCACGCCGTTTCAAATCTACTCTCGTGTAATGATGCCAAACGTCGTCCCCGCGTTGATCACCGTCGGTCTGGTAGATTTCATGTTTGCCTGGAACCAATTTTTCTGGCCGCTGATTGCTATTCAGAGCCGGGAAAAACAGATGGCTCAGGTCGCTATCGGCACCTTTCTGACGCCCGAGCAAACCTTCTGGTCGCAGCTCTTTGCCGCATCCGCCCTGGCATCGCTGCCCGTGATCCTCCTGTTCCTCGCGCTGCAACGCTACTACATACGTGGCGTGGCGCGCACAGGCTTGCACGGCTAGCATGAATTCTTGCAAAATGAACGCCTGCACTGATGCCTGTCGCTAAGCAAGGAGCGCTTCTCGTTGGCCAGTCCGGCGGTCCTACCGCGGTGATCAATGCCACGCTCGCCGGAGTCGTCGAGGAGGCGCAGCGCCGTGAGGTGTTCACAGCCATTTTGGGCATGAAGTACGGGCTGGCAGGCGCGTTGCGTGGTGATTTTGTAGATTTAACGGGGATGGCGGTGGACGAACTCGAACGTCTGGTTCGCACGCCCTCCTGTGCTTTGGGCACCAGCCGCAGACCTTTAACGCAGCCAGATTATGAACAAATCCTAAACGTACTACGTGCCAATGGCATTCGTTATTTCCTGCTGATCGGCGGCAACGGCTCTATGGTTGCCTGCCATAAACTTGCGACACTGGCCGAGCAGACCGCTTTCGACGTCCAGATTCTGGGGCTGCCCAAAACGGTGGACAACGACGTTCGCGGCACAGACCATACTCCTGGCTATGGCAGCGCTGCCCGTTTTATGGCTATGTCCGTCCGCGACGCCGGGCTCGACCTGGAAGCAATGCGCACCTTTGAAGACGTGGTTATCCTGGAATCGATGGGGCGCGATGCCGGTTGGCTGGCGGCTTCGTCCGGTCTCGGTCGCGAGACAGAGGAGCAGGCGCCGCACCTTCTGTATCTTCCCGAATACACGTTCGACGAGGCTGGCTTTCTCGACGAAGTGGCCGGCTGGCATCGCCGTCTAGGCGTTGTTTTTGTCGTCGCCGGTGAAAGTCTGCGCAACAAAGACGGGCGTTTTTTGGGCCATGAGCCGAGCGAATTACCTCAGGACGAGATGGGCCGGACGTTATATGGCTTTGCCCAGGGCACAGGCAGCTATTTGAGCAGGCTCGTCTTGCAAAATCTCGGCCTTCGGGCGCGTTTTATGCGTCCGGGAACGCTGGGCCGCGTCATGTCTTGCTGTGTCTCGGAGACCGACCGCGCCGAAGCGCGGTTCGTGGGACGTCGAGCCGTTGTTGCTCTGTTAGACGGCGCTTCTGGGCAAATGGTTATGCTGGAGAGACTTTCGGACGATCCGTATGCATGCCAGGCGGGTCTTGTTCCGCTGGACGAAGCTGCTTCTGGCGAGCGCCTGTTATTCGAAGCATTTTATGACGCGGGACGCCGAGCGATTACGCCTGCCTTCAAGAAGTACGCCCTACCCTTAATTGGCGGTCCTTTACCTCAGGTGACCGGCACCTTGGAAGTGCCGGTCACCTGAGGTAGAACTTCATGCTATCTTCTCACACTGAAGGCGCGCGACTGGCGGGAATTCTACTGGCCCTTGCATCCGCCGCGGCGCAAGGTTTTACATTTCTATTTAGCAAGGTCGCCCTTGGGGAGCTAAATACGCGCACGTTTGTCTTCTTCTGGATGTTCTCAGCGGGGCTCTATGCCACAGTTGGTTCCCTGCCCCACCGCCATCACACCCGTTCTTTGAACCGCTATGCCTGGTTTCTACTGATCGTTACCGGCCTTTTCAACGTCATATCATCATACTTCTTTTTTACGGCCATCAATCTTTCCCCGCAGCCCGCTCTCGTTTCGTTTTTGGGACAACTAACCATCATCCCATCCATAGCCGTGAGCGTTCTCGTTCTAAAAGAGAAAATTACCCGCAGCGCCGCTTTCGGGATCTTCGTCCTGCTCACAGGAACTGTGTTCCTGACCTATGTGTCAGGCGCCATCGGCTGGCAGCTGCTGGCGCTGGCTGCCGCTTTTTCACTCGTAAATGGGCTGCAGCTTCTAACGAATAAGCTCGCCGCGGCGACTGTCCGGCCGGTTGTGATCGTCGCCGCCAGAGCCTGGATTTCAAGCATTGGCGCATTCATCTTTTTTACCGGCGCTCTTGGACTTCCCTCCGCCGACACCTGGTTGGTGTTAGCGGCCGGCGCATTCTTTGGGCCATTCCTCAGCTTTGTTCTCTTTTACTCCGCGCTCCACAAGGTGGAAGCCTGGATCGTGGCCTCGCTTTCGACGGCCGTACCCTTATTTGCCGCAATTTACGACGCGGTTCTTTTAGGTCGGCCCATGACAACACTAGAACTTTTAGCCGGCCTTCTCGTCGTGCTCGGCGCCTTTCAAATCAGCAGCGCTCGTTGACCGTCGTGCGGCTAGAACACCCGCGTCACAAACCTGACATAACTTATCCACATGCAGTGACATTACTTGACACAACAGTGTGCTACAATACGCTTCAGAACAAATGATCTAGCCAAATGGCCACTTTATGTCACGTCTCTCTACTCGTACATCACGATTACGCCAGATTGAAGAGCTGCTCTACTTGAACGTAGAAGGGCTACGGGCAATTGAACTTGCCCAACAACTGGAGGTGGACCGCCGGACCATCTACCGGGACCTGGATTTCCTGTGCGAACAAGGCATACCGATCTGGCAGGATAACGGTGTTTTCGGTATTAACCGCACCCGCTACCTCAGCACCCTCCACCTGGCCTACCACGAAGCGATTGCCCTGGTGCTGGCCGGCCTGCTGCTGGCGCGCTCCATCGACGAGCACAACCCCCACGTCGCCGCCGCGCTACGCAAGCTGGCCATCGCCCTACCCCGGCCGCTGACCGCCCACCTCAAACGTGCTGCCGAAAGGGTTCAGGCGCACGGCGACGCCGGTCGCGGCGACGGCCCGTCGCACCGCGACGGACAGCGTGTAAACGAAGCGACGACGTCAGGCGCCGTGGCCGTGCTGGAAGCGCTGGCCGAGGGTTGGGGCAACGGCCAGAAGGTGCGTGTCGACTACCGCTCTCCGCGCAGTGGCGCCCTACGCCAACGGGTGGTCTCCCCTTACGCCCTGGAGCCAACGGCCTCTGGCATTTACGTAATCGGCCACGACGAATGGGCTGGCGAAATACGCACCTTTAAGCTGGACCGCCTGGAGAACGCCGCCGTGCTGGCCGAGCCGTTTACCCTTCCTGAGGATTTCGACCTGGAAGCCTTTTTGGAAAGCGGCTGGCGCATCATGGCCGGCGAAGAGACCCAGGAAGTTGTCCTGCGCTTCACAGAAGCGGCCGCCTCCCACGTAGCCGAGCGGCGCTGGCACCCTTCCCAGACCTTGGAAGCACTGCCAGAGGCCGGCGACCGTTGGAGCAACGGGCGTTTGCTGACCGTCCACGTGGCCGAGCCACTGGAAATGCAGCCCTGGATTCGCAGTTGGGGGGCACAGGTGGAAGTTGTGGCGCCGCGCTGGCTGCGCGAGCAAATCGCGGCTGAGCTCGCCCAGGCAGCTGCCGTCTACGTGCGCGACGGTGAGTCGGAGAATCTCGCAGAGACGGGCGACGGCCAATGACCGCCCTCAACGTTCAAGTCTACCGCATCAACAACGATCTCGCCGAATTGCTCTTCAACCCTGGCGAGCTGGATCTACGGGTCGGCGAAACCCTTACTATGCGCGAACGGGAGTCCGGCCGCAGCGTCATCGCCCAGGTCATTGCCTTTCGCTCGGCCACCTATCCCTCCTTGCTAAGCGAACAACTCGATAGCCTTGTCGGCGTCCACGCCGGCAACGGCCAGGCAACAGGGGCGTTGCCCGGCGCCCTGGAGCAACAACTGGCCCTGGCTGAACAGCTCGGCGGCCATGATGACGAGATGGGCAACATCAAGGTCGCCCTGGCCAAGATTCGCAAAACGGTGCCAGCTCGCAGTAATGGAAGCGCGCGATGGGAAGAGTGGGACGGCTGGATCCCGGCCCGCGACGTAGACATCTTCCGCACCGGCGACGAGGAAGTCTTTGCAAACGCCACGACGAACAAAGGCCATCACCTCTACCTCGGCCGTAGTCTCGCCGGGCATTCCTTCCACATTGAGGGCCAGGACCTGGAAAAAGTCAACGTCATCACCGGCGTCAAAGGCAGCGGAAAATCCCACCTGGCCAAAGTCGTTCTCTTGCAGTTGGTAGAAGCCGGCGCGCCGTGCATCGTCTTCGACATTAATCGCGAGTACATTCATCTGCCCAGGGTAGAGCTAGATCCGCAGACCGGAAAGACGCTGAAGCGCGGCATCGTCCATCTGGAGGCAGGCGGCAACTTCCGGCTCAGCGTGCGCCAATTTGGCCTGGCGCCGCTCATGACGCTACTGCAGCGTTTTGGCCTGCCCGAAGTATCCGCCCTCTATTTTGAAAACCGCATCGCCCGCTTGTGGTCCGAGGCGCATGACATCGAACGGCGCAATGGAGAGCGCAGCGTGCCTTATGTGGGCATCGAGCAGTTAATCCAGATGGCCGAGGCCAATGAATTTGGCGGCGGCTCCAGCTCCACGGTCGTCAACCACGCCATCCGTTCGCGGCTGGAGGCGGTGCGCAACACCAATATTTTCGCCCGCAACCCCCAAGAAGCCGCCTCAATGGGCGACGCCTACCGCAAGATCCGCGAGGGCGGTGCGCTGGTCATCGACGTTTCCAGCCTCTCCAACCTGGCCCGCGAAGGATTCGTGCAGGCGATTATCGAGCTGATCAAGGATCTTTGCCTCTGGGAGATCGAACACGACACCCACCGCTTCCCCTTCGTATTCTTCGAGGAAGCCCACCTCTATGTCTCCAAGAAGAGCATCGACTATATCGTCACCCGCGCGCGCCACCTGGGCATTACCAGCTTCTTCGTGACAAATATGATCCACGGGGTAGACGAAGCCGTGTTGCGCCAGGCCGACAACCTTTTTGTGCTGCGTATCCCCTTTGAGGACGACGTGCGCCACGTCTCGCGCGGCGCAGCCACCGACTACGAAACGATGATGGCCTTCGTGCGCCGGCTGCGGCAGCACCACGCCCTGGTAGTCGGCAATATCACCGCCCAGTATCCGCTGATCTTTGAGGTGGACGCGCTTCGAGGAGTGAATACGGCCGGCGAAACGCGCTATTTCTTCCGGGAGTAACCTATGAAAAAGCATAAAGGAGCAGCAGGCTACATGGTCAGCCTGCTGCAGGAAGACCGTAGAAAGAAGAATAAGGAACCCTATATCAAACCCTCCTCGCTGGCCAAAGGATGCCTGATGTACGTTGCCTTTGAGCTGCGAGGCGAACCCAAGCCGCCGTTTGACGCCCGAGTCGGTCGCATTCTGTCGGTCGGCACCGACAGCCACCGCCGCCTACAGCGCGCCCTGGAGCGACACTGTTTGAGCCAGGAGCTATTCTTCGAAATTCCCGAATATCGCATCCACGGCTACTGCGACGGCATTCTCTACATCCCAGAACACCAGGCCGAGGAGCTTGCCAGCGCCGGCTATTGGGCGCTGGAATTTAAGACGACGGCCAGCTCAGAATTCGCCAAAGTGAAGGCGGCCGGCATGCCCAAAGAAGAGCACGAGCGCCAGGCGCAGATTTATCTCTGGGGGCTGGACGTTTACTTTAACGGCGCCCTGCCCCTGAAGGGGGCGATCATCTATTACGAGGATCGCGACACCCTGGAGCACCTGGCCTACGAGGTGTACCCCGACGCGGAAGCAATGGCCGATCTGCTGGCGCGCGTGAAAAAGATGCTGGAAGGGCTAGAAGACGATCGCCTCCCCGAGGACGATGTGCTCCCGGCCGACCATTGGGCCCACCGTTATTGCGCTTACCTCGACGTCTGCGAGGCAGGTCAGAAAGCCATAGAGTGGCAGGCCCGCCAGCCGCGGGAGCTGCCGGACGAAGTGCTGGCCGACATTATCGCCAAACGTATCGTCGCCAAGAAAGGCGCGGAGAAGATCCAGGGCAACAAAAAGAAGCCCGGTCAGCGCTCCCTGCTGGATCTCAGCAGCGATATGGGTTGGGATTGACAACCCCTTTCTTCTGTACTATCATGCTTGAAAGCGCTTTCAGAAAGCGCTTTCAAGCATGATGATCCTTTTCTGTAACGACATCCGCCCGAACCACTCCAGAGGTCTCCCGTGAACCGCACCCATACCCGCGTCACCTTAGATGACGTCGCGCGCCGTGCGGGAGTTTCGCTTGCTACGGCGAGTCGCGTTATCAACCAGTCCGCAGGAGTCTCTGAAGACAAAGTTGAGCGGGTCTGGACAGCGATTAACGCTCTGAATTACGTCCCCCACACCGCAGCACAGGTGTTGGCGGCCAACGAAACACACACGTTGGGCCTCCTGCTGCCGGCCGTGAGCGGCGGATTTTTCGTGTCCATGCTGGCAGGTATCCAACAAGGCCTATCGGAAAGCGGATACGACTTGCTGATTTACTCCTCGCAGCCTGCTGCGCCGGCGCAACGCAACGATGATCCACGACGGAGACTTCGGCGCCCACTGGACCAGCATAACACCGACGGTTTGCTGGTCTTTGCCGATAGCCTGGAGGATGACGAGTTAAGGCGCATATATGGCAACGGCTTCCCCATGGTGCTGCTACATCGCAGCCCCCCGGCAGGCGCCGAAATCCCCACGGTGACCTTCGAGAACAAGTCTGGAGCACGCCAGGTGGTGGATCACCTCGTCGACGTGCACGGTTGCCAGCGCATCGCGTACCTGGCGGGGCCGGAAGGGCACGAAGATTCTTACTGGCGCCAGCGGGGCTACCGCGAGTCGCTGCAGGCGCACGGCATCCCCTTCGATCCGCTGTTGGTGGCGGCCGGGGAGTTCGACCGGGAGGCAGCCGCAAGAGCGGTGGCCGAGATGCTGGCGCGAGAAACGGCCTTCGACGCTATCTTCGCCGGGGACGACGAATCGGCCATGGGCGCCCTGGACGCCCTGGCGCACGCCGGAAAGCGGGTGCCGCAGGAAGTGGCGGTAGCCGGCTTCGACGACGTGGACGTCTCGCGCCACCTGAGACCGCCGCTGACCACAGTGCGCGCGCCCATCGAGAAGGCCGGGCTGCAGGCGGTGCGCCAGCTAGTGCAATTAATCCGCGGCGGGCAGGCCGAGCCCTTAACCTTGCTGCCGACGACGCTCGTCATTCGGCGCTCCTGTGGCTGCAATGGCGCTGGCCACGAACTGGCCGGCGACCTGGAAAGGAGGGCTTTATGAGATAGACGGACGCCTTTAGTCGTGGATTTCTCTCTTTCCAGGAGGATAATTAGGAGGGACAACAGATGAAACTGTCTAAGATTTTTCTGTTCAGGCTGTATCTCAGCCCCTTGTTATTGGCAGCCATCCTGATGCTGGTGGCGTGCGGTGGAGGGACGGTAGATCCCGGCGCCACCGAGGAAAGCGGTGGGGCCGAGACGGGCGGCGACGATGGTACCGAAGTGGAAAGCGGCGAAGAGGAAGAGGCGGATACCGGGGGAGAAGAGTCAGCC
>JAICPS010000274.1 GCA_025929715.1 Anaerolineae bacterium
GATCGTCGGCGGCGGCACCGATGATAGCGGCGGCGGTCCCCCGCCGGAGGGCACGCCACAATCGGGCGGGGGCGTTTCGGGCGCGGGCGGTGAATTCGGCAACTTCGCGCCGGTCGGCAGCTCCAACGTCAAGTTTCTGGGCGACCTGGAGCAGGACGAGGCGCTGACGGCGAATGTGGACTTGATCGTCAATGCTAGCACCAAGCCGGGCGCTTATCCCGTGGTGGTCTCCTTTGTCTACAACGACGCCAACGGCGCCAGCTTCGTAGACGAGCAGGTGGTGACGCTGCTGGTGTTTGCCAGCCCGCAGGTGGATATTAATTTCTATAGCGAGCCGCCGCCTTTCTTCGTGGGCCAACCGGGGCCGCTGCCGCTGCAGTTGGTGAACATCGGCAAGGCTTCGACCATCTTCGGCAATATGGGCGTGACCGCGCCCGGCGCGCAGCTGACCAACAACAATATCTTCGTCGGCGCGCTGGAGCCGGGCGGCTTCTTCCCGCTCGACGCCAACCTGACGCCGGAGCAGCCGGGCACGCTAGAGCTGACCGTGCGTGTGAGCTACACGGACGACTTCAACCAGCCACAGGTGATCAGCAGGACACTAACCGTAGAGGTGATGGACGCCCCGATATTTGAAGAACCGCCCATCGATCCGCAAACCGGCGAACCCATCGATCCAAACGTCCCACCACCAGATGTAGGCGCAGGTACCGAGACCTGGCGGCAAAGGATTTGGCGCTTCGTGCTGGGCATGCTGGGGCTCAGCAGCGGCCGTCCCACAGACCCCGGCGTCATTCCGCCTGAGGGCATCCCGCCGGTAGACGGGCCGGGCGTCCCGCCGATTGACGGACCGGGTATACCGATTGGACCCGGCGTGGGTGGGCCGGCGCAGTGACCATCTCAGATCTGATCTCCCTGATCCTCGACAACCTCTCCCGCCGCAAGGGGCGGGTGGCGTTGACGGCTGTGGGCGTCATCATTGGCACCACGGCCGTCGTTATCCTGGTTTCGCTGGGCGCCGGATTGCAGCGGGACGCACGCGATCGCTTTAACAACATCGGCGACCTCACGCTTATACAGGTTTGGCCCGGCTTTTCGGAACCGGGTCCGGGCGGCGGCGAGCCGTCGCAGTCGCCGCTCACGAACCAGACTGTCGCCGATATCGCGGCCATTCCCGGCGTTGCGTCGGTGATTCCGCAGGACGGCTTGCGCAGCTGGGCGGTGCTCAACGTGGGCCAGTTGGAAGGCAGCGGTAATATGCTGGGCGTGCCGTCCGACGCGCTGCACCATCTGGGCCTCACGGCGCAGGGCGGCACGCTGGACCTGAAGCGGGGCAGCATCGTCGTCGGTTACACGGTTCCCAACAACTTCTATAGCCCCCGCCCGCGCCCAGGGCAGGAACAGCCACCTCCGCCGGAGCTAGTTGATAAGCAGATTACGATGAGCCTGGTGAAGTATTCTGAAGACGGCGTGGAAATCCGCAAGAAGGTGCGCGTGTACGTGGCGGGCATGATCGCGGAAACGCGTGGCGAGGCGGACTATTCGATTTATATGCCCATCGAAGATATGGACGGCTACAACGCCTGGATTACGGGCAAGCGCATCAACCACGACACCGAAGGTTATTTCTCGTTGGCGGTGAAGGCCAGCGAACTGGAGAATGTGGTCGATATCGCCGACCAAATCGTGGATATGGGCTACACCGCCTACACGCAGCAGAGCACGGTGGAGAACGTTACCGGCTTTTTCACCATTTTGCAGGTCGTCTTCGGCGGCGTGGGAGCCATTTCGCTGCTGGTGGCGGCGATTGGCATTGCCAACACGATGGCGATGGCCATTTTGGAGCGCACCCGCGAGATTGGGCTGATGAAGGCCGTCGGCGCAACCAACCGCCACGTGTTGAGCGTTTTTCTGGGTGAGGCGGCGGGCATCGGCTTCATCGGTGGCCTGGGCGGCGTGACCATCGGCTGGGGCCTGGGCCAGGTGCTGAACGTGCTGATCATGGCCTATCTGGCGGGACAGTCGGTGCAGAACGGCTCCCCGCCGCCTACCGTGGCTGTGTACACACCCCTGTGGCTACCAATCTTCGCCGTGATCTTCTCGACGATAATCGGCTTCCTTTCCGGCCTCTACCCCGCGCTCAGCGCCGCGACCCTGGCGCCTGTGACGGCGCTGAAGTATGAGTGAATTTTCATGCTGCTGTGGCCGGTCTATAATCGAAAACATACCCCAGGATATGCCCTAAAATATGCCGTTATACACATGCCCTCGCCCCTGTAGCGATTAAAATAAGCACATACGATTGCTATAAACTGGTTGCGCGGCGTTCAACGCCTTAGACTCCGTAATCTGTCCCGCGACCCAAGTAATGGAGGCAACAAATGAACGAGGATATTCTGAAGGGTAAGTGGAAGCAGTTCAAGGGTGAAGTGAAGGAACAATGGGGCCGCCTGACGAATGACGACATCGATCGCATTGAAGGCAACTACGACCAGCTGGTCGGCCGCATCCAGGAGCGTTACGGCTATTCCCGTGAAGAGGCCGAGCGCGAAGTGGAAGAGTACTTCGAAACACGCCGCGAGACGTTCTAAGCACGCTTTCCCGACAATATTGTATTGGTAGTCCGCGACCGCTCCAACGCTGTTGGAGCGGTCGTTTTGCTTTGTAGTGACGATTTTAGTCGTTCACCGCTAGAAATGACTGAAGTCTTTACTAGGAAGGGGCTACTACGATGGGACGAAGTAGCGCATGATCATGCGGCTTTGTGAGGGGCGGGCGCATTCGACGAATCCGGCGCGCTCGTACATGGTAGGGGTGCCCAAATAGCTGGATACCGGCGCCAGTTTACCAGGTCCACGGGGCACGGTGGGATACGCTTCGACGATCTGGGCGCCCTGTTCCGCCGCGTATTCGACGGCGGCGCGGATGAGGGCGATGGTCAGGCTTTGGCCGCGGAAGGGGCGCGCCACGAATAGACAGACCAGCGACCAGACGGGCAGATCGTCCAGCGGGCGCAGCACGCGCGAGCGATTGAGCGATGAATATTGCTCGCGGGGCGCGACGGAACACCAGCCGGCCGGTTGGCCGCCAGCATAGCCGAGGATACCGGGCACGGCGCCGCCGTGTACAATCTCGTGCATCGCCCGGCGGTTGCCCTCGCCCTGCTGCTCCTGAAACTCAGCGCGCGTGGTGCGCCACCACATGCACCAGCAGCCGCCATACGCGCCACGCGGGCCGAATAGCTTTTCAAAATCGGGCCAGCGTTCGTAGGTAAGCGGTTGAAAGGTCAGGTCGTCGGGTGTGGGATTGGACATGGCAACTTACCCTGCTGTGGCCGGTCTCCGACCACAGCTATATGAATATCTACCTCAGTTTACCACGGCGACCGCTTCGATTTCTACCAGGAACTCCTCGTTGGCCAGGCCGGCGACGGCTATCCAGGTAGTGGTCGGGGCGTGTGATTCAGGAAAAAAGGCTTTGAGGCCGTCGCTAATCGCTTTGCTGTGAGGCAGCTGCTCCTGGACGATGTATATGCGCATGGAAACGACGTCGCTCAGCTCGGCGCCTGCGGCCTTTAAGGCCGTTTCAACGTTGCGTAGCGCCTGCCAGGTCTGCGCCCGCAGGTCGCCGCGCCCCACGATCTGCTCGTTCGCATCCCAACCCACCTGGCCGGAAAGATAGACGGTCCTCCCCGGCGGCGCGCTCACGATTTGCGAAAAGCCGTATTGTAAGCTGGGGAAGAGATCAGGGGGATTTAGATATTCTTTGGGCAATGTGACCCTCAAAGATGGTTACACAGAGTTTTTTCAGAGCGATACACAGAGAAAACATCCTCAGTGTAGCTCCGTGCAAATCTCTGTGCGTCTCTGAGCCAATGCCGGACCCTGCCTTTTGGACTATACCTAGGACGAAGCGAACAGGTCGGACAGGGGCAAACTGAAACCGGGCAGAACGTCGTCGAGGAGTAGCGTCTCCTGCGCATCCAGTTCGACAAAGTCGTTTGGCGAGCGGTAGGCGGAAACCACTCTCGCCTGTGGTTCCACGAGGATAACCAGCGTGACGCCAATGTCGAAATAGTCGCGCAGTTTCTGGCGCACGTCGCTCCAGCGGTCACCTGGGGAAAGGATCTCTACGATCAGCTCCGGAGCCACGTCCAGGAAGCTGTTCGGTGTGGCCCGTGCCAGGCGGTCGTGGGAGATGAACAGCACGTCCGCGGCGCGAATTGTGTCAGGATTGCGGCCGGTGTAGATGCCGACCTCTCCGACCATGACCACGCCCAAATCTTTCTCCCTGGCGAATTTATCGATGATGTTGGCGACGCGATACTCGAATTGGCCATGTTGCGGTTTCGTAGGGCTCATCTGCACAATTCTCCCTTCCACAAGCTCACACCTCCCCACGTCGCCCATCTCGTAGAGTTCTTCACCCGTTATTATTTTTGTGGCAAGCTCAGGCGTCGTCATTGGAGCGCTCCTCTCTGATCGGAACTTTCTGACCGTCGATGGCGTCTATTGTAACGTGATCACGCAGGCGACGAAAGGTTTGTAGTGAGCGCTTTAGCGCGGGGAACTAAAGTGCCGACTACTAACGGTATTGCGTCATGTAAACGTCACCTTAGCGTTTGAGAGGCATCGAGTAGCACGCCTTAGATTTATGTACACTTAGGCCGATATGAGACAGGACCACCAGACACAACCGGTGATATATCGCGTGCAGCGGCGGCAGGCGGAGCCGCGTCGGGGCGGCTGTGGCGGCTGCCTGAGCAACTTGTTTCTCGGCAGCCTCTTGCTACTGGCAGTTGCCGTGTTCGCCATTGTGGCCATCACGGGCACGCTGGTTTACGTGCAGCTTAACGGCGAAATCGAGGAAAGCATCGCGGCGCTGGACGAGGCGCGCAACCGTGAATCGTTTGAAACCAGCCGCATCCTGGACCGCGACGGGGAGCTGCTCTGGGAAATATTCGGCGAAGGCAAACGAACCCGCGTCGAACTTGATAGCATCCCCATCCAATTGCGGCAGGCGACCATCGCCGTCGAGGACGACACCTTCTACGAGAATATCGGCCTGGACGCGCCCTCGCTGCTTGCCGCGCTGGTATATAACCTGCGCAATCCAGAAGAACGACCCGTAGGCGGCAGCACCATCACCCAGCAGATCGTGCGCCACATCGCCTTTGACTACGAAGAGCGCGCGGCCGTGAGTTACGACCGCAAGGCGCGCGAGGTGATTCTGGCCTGGCTGATGAACCGCAGGTACGAAAAAGACGAAATCCTGGAGCTGTACCTCAACGAAATCTACTACGGCAACCTGGCCTACGGTGTGGAGGCCGCGGCGAAGACTTATTTTGGCAAGAGCGCGGCGGAGCTGACGCTGTCTGAATCGAGCCTGCTGGCGGCGTTGCCGCAAAGCCCGGTGGAGTTGGACCCGCTGACCAACCTGGAAGGCGCCCGGCAGCGCCAGTGGCTGGTGTTGAACCTGATGGTGGACGAGGGCTTTATCACGCAGCAGCAGGCCGAGGAGGCATATTTGCAGCCGCTGCAATTTGCGCCGCAAGAGGTAAGCCTGGCAGCGCCCCACTTCGCCGTGTACGTGCGGCAGCTTTTGGAAGCGCAGTTCGGCGCCGAAGTAGTGGCGAACGGCGGCCTGCGCGTGACCACCACGCTGGACCTCGACTACCAGCGGCTGGCCGAGGAGCGCGCGCGGCAGCACGTGGACCGGGTGGGGCCAGAGCACAACCTGAACAACGCGGCGCTGGTGGCGATGAGACCGGGGACGGGCGAGATCCTGGCCATGCTCGGCAGCGTCGATTACCGCGACGAAGCGATTGACGGCAACGTCAACGTGACGCTGACGCCCCAGCAGCCCGGCAGCGCCATTAAGCCGGTGACCTATGCCGCCGCGCTTTCGCCGCTTCCCGACGGCGCCGACCCGCAGTGGACGCTGGGCGACATCCTGTGGGACGTGCCCGTGGATTACCCGCAATTGGACGGCGGCCTCTACACACCACAGAACTACAGCCGCACATTCCACGGCCCGCTGCGCATCCGGCAGGCGCTGGCAAACAGCTATAATGTGCCGGCGGTGCTGGTGCTGCAGGACGTCGGCGTGCAGCGCTTCCTGGACTTTGCGCGCCTGCTTGGCATCAACAGCCTGAGCCAGGACCCGGCGCAGTACGGGCTGTCGCTGACGCTGGGCGGTGGCGAAGTGACCCCGCTGGAGCTGACCACGGCTTACGCCGCCTTTGCCAACGGCGGCGGCTATGTGCCGCCCGCGGCAATTCTGCGCGTCGAACGGGGCAACGGGGAGGTGTTGTTTGAGTACGCGCCGCCCGCGCCCACGC
>JAICPS010000105.1 GCA_025929715.1 Anaerolineae bacterium
CAATCGGGAAACGGCGCAGCAGATAGAGACAGTTATGCAAACAGAACCCTCCACCACCAACCCGCGCACTCTGCCCACGCCATTTACGCGATTAAACGTCGTCCCCCGCTGGCGACTGGTCCTCTTCACCATCGCCCTCCTTAGCGCCGCCTACACCCTCCTGCGCCTGCCCCAACTGGGCCGCATCGACGACTACACCGCTCCGTTTCTGGCCTGGACGCTCTCCATCATCTGCTACACCGTTGCCCTCGCCCCGCGGCGCACCAACCCGTTCGCCAGTTGGCGCCCGCAGTGGCACAGCCGCCTGCGCACCGTCTGGGCCGATAACCGTCTTGCCCTCATCCTTTTCCTCGGCATTACCAGCGCTGCTCTCCTTCTTCGCGCCACGTTCCTACAATCAATCCCCTACACCCTCGCCGGCGACGAAGCCTCCCAGGGGCTCGAAGCGGTGCGCGTCCTCCAGGGCCAGATCCGCAACCCCTTCACCACCGGCTGGCTCGGCGTGCCCACGCTCAGCTTCTACTTCAACAGCATCACCATCGAGCTGCTGGGCATGACCAAAACCAGCCTGCGCCTGCCCTGGGCGCTCGCCGGCGCCGCAACGGTCGCCGCGACTTTCTTTCTCGTGCGCCGCCTCCAGGGCCTTACCTTGGCCCTGGCCACCGCCGCGCTCCTCGCAACCTACCACTACCACATCCACTTCTCGCGCCTCGGCTCTAACCAGGTAGCCGACCCCCTCTTCGTGGCTCTGGCCCTCTGGTTCCTCTACCGTGCCCTTGACTATGGCGACATCGCCCCCTGGCTGCTCACCGGCGCCGTCACCGGCATCGCCCTCTACTTCTATGCCGGCGCGCGCTTCACACCCGTCGTCGTCGCCGCCGTCCTTGCCATCGCCCTCGTCCGCCAACCACGTCACCTGCTGAGGCGCCACCTGCGCGGCATCCTCATCATGACCGGCGCCTTCCTCGTCGTCGCCGCCCCCATGCTGCAATACGCCCTTCGTTTCCCCGACGACTTCAACGCCCGTCTCAACCAGGTCGGCATCGTCCAGAGCGGCTGGCTGCAGCGCGAGCTGGCCGCCGGCCACGAGCTGCTGCCCACCCTCTGGCAGCAGGTCAGCCACGCCATCCTTGCCTTCAACTTCTATCCCGACCGCACCGTCTGGTACGGCCTGCAGCAACCGCTGCTCGATCCCGTCTTCGGCGCCATTTTCGTCGTCGGCCTGCTCTTAGCGACCATCGTCATGTGGACCCGGCGCGAACAGCGGCTCATGCCCCTCGTCGTCTGGTGGTGGGGCGGCATGCTCGCCGGCGGCGTACTCACCGAAAGCCCACCCTCCTCCCAGCGCCTTATCACGCTCAGCGTGCCCACCTGCTTCTTTATCGCTCTCGCCTTGTGGCAGGTCATTCGCCTGGCCCAGACTGCCATTCGCGGCCTGCCCGCTCGCCCCCTGCTGGCCCTCGGCGTTCTCGCCTTCGCCGCAACCAGCCTCAATCTCTACTTCTTCGAATTCACACCGCAGCACCGCTACGGCGGCCGCCACGCCGAACTGGCCACTACCCTCGCCCCCATCCTCGACGAGCTAGACCAGACCCACGACGCCTACTTCCTCGGCGCGCCCTGGATGTACTGGGGCTTCGCCACCATACCCTACCTCGTCCCCGACATGCGCGGCCAGGACATCGAGCAGCCGCTCACCGCCCCGCCCTCGCCGCAGATCCTGCCCTCCAGCCGCGGCGCCATCTTCATCGTGCGCCCCGAACGCGCCCCTGAACTCGCCTACATCCAACAGACCTTCCCCCACGGCCGCCTGCGCGAACTGCACAGCCGTGGCCCCGGCGACGAGCTCCTTGCCACCCTCTACATCGTGCCGCCGCCCACACCTTAATTTATCAAAGCTGCTTATCCAATACCCGAGCCAAAGCGATCTCGCTTGCCTTGAGCGCCGCTGAAACTGATTGCGAGTCGATGCCGATTTGCTGCAAGGCCAGAAGGCAGGCTCCAATGACCGGCGATAATTCCGCGGCCTGGATCCGGCAACCTGCCACTTTGCGCCGGATCGCTGCCCGGAGCGGCGCAGCAAAAATATCTTCGACCGCCGCCTGGCTGCCCGAGAACGAGCTATACAGGCCGCCCACGATGGCGACTTCCGGCTGCTCTTCCATTTCTAAGCGCCTGGCCACCGCCCACACGCTCAGCGCCAGTTCCTCCACCGCTTCCCGAATCAACTGTTGCGCCCCTTCGTCGTTTTCACGGGCCGCATTCAATACCAGCGGCGCTAAAGCCGCCCGCTCTTTGCGGCTCAGTCCTACGTGGTAAATACGGTGCATAATCTCATTCATATCGCGCAGACCGAGAGCGTTTTTAATGTCAACCGCCAGGCGTGATGGCCGTTCCCGCCCATCGAATGAACGCACCGCCAGCCGCAGACCCTGCAGGCCGAGCCAACCACCGCTCCCCTCATCCGCCAGGAGGTCGCCCCACCCACCTGCCCGCCAGCTTTTTCCTCCGGCAGTACGGCCGTAGCAGGCTGAACCGGTCCCGGCAATGAGTACGATGCCCGCCCGTCCTGAAAGCGCTCCGGCAAGGGCAATACGGCAGTCGTGGTCTACACCGACTGCGCCTCCCACACCAAGGCCCAGCTCGTTGGCGATTTGTCGCACAATGCGCTGATCGTTTGCAGAAACAACGCCCGCCAGGCCCAAAAATGCCGCGTCGAAAGTCTGCAAAGTGAGGGCCGCATCTTGGCGGACCGCATCTTGCCGGGCCGCCGCGATTGCTTGCGACAGGTTCTCGCGGACGGCGTCAATACCAATATCATCATAGTTGCCCGGCCCACCAAGCCCGAGACCCTGCAGTCGACCTGCCTCGTCCATGATTGCTGCGCGCGTGCGCGTACCTCCGCCGTCGATACCCAGCACGTATTTCGGCATCCCCTATCCTCCATCCTCCGCCTTTATAAACGCCTTGATCACTTTGATGGCCTGGCCCGTGTTGTTCACCAGCCGATAGCTTTCGGCAGCCGCCGGAACGACGAAGGTCTCGGCGTAGTTAAACTCTTTTGCCAGCCCATTTTGCGTTTCCAAAATCACCGTTTGCCCCTCGACCAGGCTCAAGACGTGGCAAGACCCTTCTGTGTTTACCGCAACAGCCTTCCCCGGTCCGATTTCAAAACGGTGGACGTCGTAGAAATGCTCCGCATGCGTAGGCAAATGAACGAGCTCCCAGTCACTGCACTTTTCTAAGAGAATCGGCCTGGTGATCAATTCTTCCTTCACCTGCTCACCGCTATACTCAAACCGCAAATTTGCAAACGCGCGCTCGATATTGATTGGGCGTGGCCTGCCGTCCAGATCGAGTCGCATCCAGTCATACATTTTGAAGGTAAAAATATAAGGTGTGGCGCTGATCTCCAGAACGAGGTTATTCACGCCCGAGCAGTGAACGGCGCCGTTGGGAATCAGAAATAGATGGTGCCTGTTAGCCGGGTGAATTTGTACGTACTGTTCGACGTCGACTGGGCGTCCCAGCGCCACACTCTCTTCCAACGCCTGCCGGAACGCATCACGATCGACGCCTTCCTGAAAGCCAAGATAGACGACGGCGCCATCCTCACAATCGAGTATGTAATAGGTTTCATCCTGCGTAAAGCTCTCGCCAAAGTTGTCTCGGATGAACTTTGTACTGGGATGGCATTGCAGCGATAGGTTCCCACCCTCAAAAGTATCCAGAAAATCAAAGCGCATCGGAAACTCGTAGCCAAAGCGCTCGGCGGCGGTCCCTACGATGCTGCGGTGATTGTGGTACATCAGGAAGTCGAACGATACCTCGAGTAACTGATTGTTGCTCTCCAGCAGTAACCCGTTTTCCGGCGCAATCAGTTCAAACGACCACGCATAGTTGGGAACGTCCTGCGGCAACTGCGGAATGCGCCGCTTGATCCACTCCCCGCCCCAGGCGCCCGGCTCAAACCAGGGGCGGACGCGGAAGTAGTTCCGGCTCATTGTGCCCAGCGCCCCGCGCAGATTGTTGCCAGACATGAAGGTGATATCGTCTGGTCGCTGCGCGTCGACGATCAGGTCAATACGATCTAGCATTTCCGCCTTGTGGCGGTTCAGCGCAGTCCAGTCCACAAAGTAGAACCGCTTGTACATCCTCTTGGGTGAGTCTGGCTCCGCTGAGCCCAGATTGCTGATGCTGCCCGCGCGGGAACGAAACTGGATTTCGTTTTTGGGTACGTCCACGTAAACCACGTAGCCATCCCAATCAAGCAGCCCGGCGCCGCAGCCATACACAATCGCCATCTCACTTTCACTGTTGGGCCGAATCGCCTGTAGCTTGTCCGCGTTAAAAAAATCGCGTAGATCTCCGCTGAAACGTTTGCCAAAAATTGGGTCGTCTCCTCCCAGAAATGGTGCGATCAGTGCATCGACGTCATCAGGCGCTAGCATCGCGCCGTCGACGGCAATCCAATCGGCCATGATGCCAATACCCTCGAGGGCCGCCTCTAGCTGCCGCCGAAAATCGTCCCAGAAAACCCCAACATACCCGTCGATGATCACCCGCCGTTGCCCTGCCAACGTTTCGGCTAACTGCTCGAAGCCGCCGAATATCTTATCGTCGCCCACCTCAAAGCTCGGATAAATGTCATACTGTCCGGGCGGGCTCGGGTTACGGCGGCGAGGCATCAGCCTTTGCGTCGTCTTACGCACCATCTACTCTCCTAGCTCAGACCGCTGGTTGTCGCCCTTTTGCGTTTTTTGTGTTCTGTACGCGCTCCGATCTAACAGCGTTGGTTTGCCATCCCTGTCTACCAAAACGCTCAGGAACTGCTTCTCGGCCAGCGCGCCATAATCATGCCCGGCCCTGGTCGAATAAATTCCCAGATAGGTCAGGGGCACGTTACCGGTGTTAATGGTGCGGTGCGCCGTATAGCCCGGAACGTAGACAATGCGGTTGACAGCGAGCGGCGCGACACATGATTCGCCACTCTTTTCGTGCTCGAGCAAGAGATACCCTTCTCCGCTGAGGCCCACATATATCTCGGCTGCCTCTCGCCATTCGTGATAATGGCCCTTGGTGAAAAAGAATTCATTGCCAACTTTGCCTGGCTGAAGTATGCCAAATCCACAAATGAGATCGCCCTCTCCGCTGCCGGCTTCCCAGCTCCAGACCCGATACACAAGGGGGTTCTCCGCGAGCTTCTGGATATAAGCATCCTCGTCGACAAAGTAGCCGTTGAGATCAGACAGATACCTTTCGCCGAGTCTGGCGCTCGCAATTTCAGGTTCAGGCGCTAATAGATCAAAGCTTAGTGAGAGAGCGTCGGACAATATCCGGTCGCCGCTCCTCCTACCCATCGTCGCGCTCATCCGTTATATAAGGCACCGAATGATCGCCCAACACATCCTCCACGTACAACTTCTTCACCACAACCTTCCCCGCCACCATCAGCGCCGGAGCCAGCAGAAGTCCCCAGAAACCAAACAACACCCCTAACAAGAGCTGTGAGCCGATCAGCATTACCGGCGCCAGAGAAACCACCCGCTTCTCGATGATCGGTGTCACAACGTAGCTTTCAACGAATTGCACGCCCAGATAAAGCGCCAGTACGTACAACGCCTGCGTGGGACTGTTCGCAAAAGCAATCAGCAGCGCCGGCACGAGTGAAATCAGCGGGCCAAAATAGGGGATAAAATCCAAAAGCCCCGCCAGCGCGCCCAGCAGCAGCGCCAGAGGTACGCCGAGAAGCAACAGACCAATCGTCACCAGAGCGCCAATGATCAGCATATTGGCAAGGCGCCCTACCAGCCACCAGCGCAGGCTGTAATGCACTTCGTCAATCACATCCCGACCGCGCACCCGCCGCTCTTTTGGCAACAGGGTCAGAAAACCGTCAATGTAAAGTTGCGGTTCGTAAGCAAAATAGAGGCCGACAAACAGAACAACCACCAGGTTGGTCACGAAACCAATCGTCGTCGAGAAAACGCCGGTGACCTGGCTCACGAGATTTGTCCCCATGCCAAACAGTTGCTGCATGGTGCCCCCCTCGCCATCCTGCTGCTGCCCCTGAGGCAATGGCAGCACCCCGAGCCGCGCTTCCAGCTGCTCAATCGCGTCGGTCAGCTGTGGGCCTAATCGCGCCGCCTGGTCGGCGATCGACGGCGCCGCCAACCATCCCGCTGCGCCCAGCAAGAGCACAATCGCCAGCACCGTAACCAGCAGGGAGATGCGATTCGAAACGCCCGTCCGCGCGTGCACCCATTCACTAATGCCGTGCAGAAAAACGGCCAAAAGAGCCCCTGCAAAGAGCACCAGGATAATATCCGTCGCATTCCATAACACAAACAGCGCCAAAAAAACCACAGTAACAATCGTCACGGCGATCCACACGCGGCGGGCGAAATGCGATCTATCTGAACGTTGCCCGGCTTCCTCTATGCTCCTGTCGTCTACTGTCATCTATGTGCCTTGCACCCACGCTGAAATATATCCGATTTTATGCCACGTCCGTGTATCGCGATAGACACCTAAAGGTCAGGCGCTACATATAATAAGGCACAATACAACTGTAAACCACGGACAATACATCTTGGACGAAAAAACCAAAAAATATCTCAAATACGGGCTGCATGTCGCCATTCTCCTGGGCGTAATCTGGGCCGCCGCTAAATACATCAACGGCGAGGAAGTCATCGCTGCCCTGCGCCAGTTCAACTACAGTCTGGCTCCACTTATGCTCGCCCTCTCCGTCGCCACCCTGCTGCTCAAAGCAACCCGCTTCCATTTCCTGCTGCGGCCTTTCGCCCCGGACCTGCCCTCCCTAACCATCTACAAAGCCTACATAGCCGGACAGGGCGCCACCGTGCTGCCCGGCGGCATCGCCGCCCGCGCCGGACTGCTCAAACAGATCGACGTTCCCGTTAGCGAAGGAGGCGTCGCCGTGCTCGTGAACAGCCTCATAGACCAGGCTTTCTTCATTGTCATCGGCCTGATAACAGCCCTCTGGTACCCTCAGGCCCGCCTGCCCGGCCTGATCATCCTCGCCGTTCTCGCCATCGCAAGCCTGCTCTTTATCTTTGAACCGTCACGGAACTGGATTGCTCGCATGGCCGAGCGCCTCGCCGAACGCCTCAACGTCGCCGAGCAGTGGCATAACTTTCTTTCATGCCTGCCCAGCGTGCTCACCAAAAAAATCCTCCTCGCCGGCTTTGTCGCCACTACGCTCGCCTTTGCCTTCTTCGTCATTGTGCTCAGGCTGGCCCTCCAGGGAGTGGGGCTCTCTGTCGCCTACCCCGCCGTGCTGCTCGCCTTCATCCTACCAACTATGCTCGGCCGCATCGTGCCTATACCGGCCGGCCTTGGCGTCACCGAAGCTACGATGGTCGGCTTCCTCACAGCCGTCGCCGCCGTCGACGCCGCTGCAGCCGTCGCGGCCGTCGCCATCTTCCGCATCGCCGCCATCTTCATTCCCATCCTCATCGGCGCACTCGTCTATTTCTTCTGGTGGCGCGGCGAAGAAGAGCTGACGCGCAGCAAACGCAAGATGGAGTCAGTTCGTGCAAGCAACCTTGATCTTTAACCGGAGCGCAGGCGGCGGCGACGATCTCGACATTCACGCGGCCCTCGACGCCATCCGCGACGCCGGCTACGAGCCCGTCTACCGCCCCACCAGGAGCGAAGACGACCTCGATGCCGCCCTCGCCCACAGCGAAGGACTCATCGTCGCCGTCGGCGGCGACGGCACCATCCGCGGCGTCATCACCCGCCTCGTCCACAAAAAGCTGCCCCTCGCCGTCATCCCTATGGGCACCGCCAACAACGTCGGCGCCGCTCTCGGCATTCAGGGCGATCCATTAGAACTCATTAGTCGGCTGGCCGACCCCGTCCACGTCAACTACGACCTTGGCCGCATCCAGGGGCCGTGGGGCATTGACTACTTCCTCGAAGGCGCCGGCTTCGGCTTCTTCGCCGACGTACTCCACTCCTACCAGCCCAAAAAAGGCAAAAGCATTCTGCGCGGCCTGGAAGCCTTTCGCGATACACTCGCCAAAGAGTACGCCATCAGCGGCCGCCTCTGGCTCGACGGTCAGGAATACTCAGGCAACTACCTGCTCGTAGAGATGCTTAACACCACGGCCGTCGGCCCACGCCTCAAATTCGCGCCTGGCGCCGATCCCACCGACGGCCTGCTCGACGTCGTCCGCATTCATAAAGACACACGAGAAGGCTTCCTTGCCTACATGGTCAGCATGTTCAACGGCGGCCTCGAAACCCTCGACACCGTCAGCGTCGACAGAGCCAAAGAAATAAAATTCCTCTGGACCGGCTTCATCATCCACATCGACGCGGAGCTATGGCCGCCCGAAGCCATGGAAGACAGAGGCGCAGCGCCAGAAGATGACCACAAAATCAGTCCCTTCTGGCTGCAAATACCCGAAGAGCAACCGATTACCGTAGACGTTCTCCCCAGCGCCATCGAGCTCTGGCTGCCGGAACCGGCGCCGGAACGGCCACCGGCCGCCGCCCCGCAAGACCTGCAGCAGGCGCAGCCAGAAAACAGCGACTGATCGTTATGAAAATCGATTTACATTGTCACACTGAAGCCTCCGCCGACTGCCTGACGCCCCTCGAACTTATCCCCACGCGCTGCCTCCAGCAGGAAATTCGCATCCAGGCTATCACCGATCACGACGAAGTGCGCGGCGCCCAGCAGATCCGGCAAATGGTCCACGACGATCCCGCCCTGGAGCTCGTCATCATCGTCGGCGAAGAAATCATGACCACCCAGGGCGAAATCATTGGCCTCTACCTGCAAGAACGGATCCAGCCCGGCCTCAGCCCCCGCGAAACCGTCGACCAGATCCACGAGCAAGGCGGGCTCGCCCTCCTCCCCCACGGCTTCGACCCCCTCAAGCGCTTCCGTCTCAAACCCGCCGCCCGCGAAGAAATCGCCGATCACATCGACATCGTCGAAACCTACAACGCCCGCATCTCCCGCCTGCGCTGGAACGAAGCAGCCCGCCAGTGGGCCGCAGCCCGCGATCTGCCCATGAGCCCCGGCTCCGACGCCCACCTGCTCGCCGACATTGGCGCCGCCTGGCTCGAAGTCCCCTTCCAGCTTGTCGAAACCCCCCAACAACTGCTAAACTGTCTGCGCGAAGGCGAGCCCACCGGCAAATGGACCCATCCTGTCCAGGCCTATCTCCAGAAACAGTGGCATCGTCTCAGCAAACGGCTAGGAATCAAATGATTTCATTTTCCGAACCCTTCGCCATTGTCATCCCCGCCTTCAACGAAGCCGCCCGCATCGGCAACGTCCTGCAAACCGCCATCGCCGTTCCCGACGTCGCCCAGATCATCGTCGTCGACGACGGCTCCCACGACGACACCGTCGCCAAAGTCCGCCATTGGCAGCGCCTCGACAACCGCGTGCGCCTCATCGCCCTCCAGCAAAACCACGGCAAGGCCACCGCCATCGCCATCGGCGCCAACCACAGCGCCTGCGACATCGTCGCCTTCCTCGACGCCGATCTCATCGGCCTCCAACCTGAACATATCCGGCAACTCGCCGAGCTAGTCCGCCGGCGCCAGCACGCCATGACCCTCGGCGTCTTCCACAAAGGCCGCCGCTCCACCGACGTCACCCACCGCTACCTCTCCTTTCTCAGCGGACAACGCTGCCTGCGCTGGTCCCTCTTCAAAGACACCTTCCGCCTGCGCACCGCCGGCTGGGGCATCGAGACCGCCCTCAACCTCCACGCCTGGTACCACCAATACCCCGTGCACAAAGTCCCCTGGGCCGGCGTCACCCACGCCACTCGCCCCGAGAAACAACCCGGCCTCTCCGGCTACACCTCCCACGTCGCCATGTGGTGGCACATCGGCCACTACGCCTTGGACTTCACCCGCCAGATCGGCCTGCGCCCCATGCTAACCCGCCTCCACACGCCACACGCCACACGCCACACCCCACCCGCTCCCTCCGTCTCTCAAAAGCCCACCCCCACCCGCAATCACCGCCCCCTCCTCCACCGCCGCCCCCTGCTCTAAACCCAATCTACAAATCTCCATCCTCCCTTACAACTAGAGCGTGTTTGAAAATTACATCATTGACCTATTAGCCCAGTTTCCCATCAAGCGCTAACCGCCTACCTGCAAACACGCTCTGGCCTTCTATCCACAAGACTCCTACAATCACAAACCATGGCACATCCCAAAAAGCTCCAATCTCCAGTCCCCAGCCCACGTGTGGGCCGTTCTCCACTCTCCATCCTCGTCACCGGCGGCGCCGGCTTCATCGGCTCCCACCTCGTAGACGCCCTTCTCCAAGCCGGGCACAACGTCCGCGTCTTCGACAACCTCGAACCCCAGGTCCACGGCCCCCTCCGCGAAAACGACCGCTGGCCGGAATACTGCAACCCGCACGCCCAATACATCCGGGGCGACATCCGCGACCGCGACGCCTTGCAAAAAGCCCTGCGCAGCGTCGACCTTGTCTACCACCAGGCCGCCATGGTCGGCGTCGGCCAATCCATGTACCAGATCGAACGCTACATAGACGTCAACACCCGCGGCACAGCCGTCCTTCTCGACATCATTGCCAACGACCACACCATCCGCGACCGGCTCCAAAAACTTATCGTCGCCTCCTCCATGTCCATTTACGGCGAAGGCGCCTACCTCTGCTCCCGCCACGGCGCCGTCTACCCCACCCTCCGCCCCCCCACCCAACTCGCTGCCCACCACTGGGAACTACG
>JAICPS010000702.1 GCA_025929715.1 Anaerolineae bacterium
ACCATGTGCTCGATCACCTCGCGGTATGTGACCCCAGGCTTAATGGCCTCTGCAGCGCTGCGCTGTACGATTTCGCGAATCTTGCGGTGGTTGTCTAACTGGCGCGGCGAGGGCCAACCCACGACGCCCATACGGTTAAACTCACCCCAATATCCATTGTAAATTGCGCCCGCGTCGACGAACAAGGTGTGTCCCTCCTCCAGCCTATCGTCCAGAGGACCCAGCATGCGCGCGCGGTGTCCTTTGGCGCGCGCTTTGGCTTCCGACACGATCAATACCTGGCTGTGCGGCGGCCGGTTAGCCCCTTCTTCGACCAGGAATGCACAGGTGCGCGTCATTACATCCTGTTCAGTATCGCCGGCCGTGACGACGGCGAACATGCGCGTCAGCGCCCGGTGATTGATGCCGTCGGCGACGCGAATCAATTCGATCTCCTCCTGGGACTTAATCATGCGCAAATCCCAGAGGACGCTGGAGGCGTCGACGAATGAAGCTTCCGGCAGCATCTTTTGCAGACGGCGAAACTCCAGAAAGGGCAGCCACATGCGCTGGTCAACGCCCAATTCGGCCCCGATGCGCCCCTGCTGCAATCCAAGCTGCAAAAGTGGCTCGCACAGGGCTTCCGCGCTGAACGGCGGCGCGTAGGCGCGCACGTCCTCTACCCAGGACAGCTCGCGCGCATTCTCAACATTGACGCCGTAGACAACCAGCACGGCGTTACCGTCCTGCGCCAGGATCATTACGTGCGGGCGCGAAAAGTTGGACTGGTAATCGCGGGGCAGATGGCCGCTCAGATAGAAATAATTCATGGCGGCGCTGAAATCGCCGGTTACCATTAAGGCGTCCAGCTTATCGCGTCGCATCAATTCCATGGCGCGTTGTTTGCGACGCTCGTATTCCGCCGAAGAAAAATAGGACATTCTCGCCTCCTCTTAAATCAATAACAGCGTCACGCCGGCTACCACCATCGTTGTGCCCAAAAGATCCCAAAGCGTCAGTTGCTCCCTGTTTCTCAAGACGAAGTAGGAGAGGATAAAGGTAACGAGCGGGGCGCTGGCGCTGATCGGATAGATAATGGTCACGTCGTCCAGCTCCAGCGCGAAGTTGAGCAACGAGAGGCCAACCACCTGCAGCACACCGCCGCCGGCAAAATAAATGAGGCTCTGCCGGTCACCTTTCATGTTTTTCAGGCGGCCTGTTACCGCGAAGAAAACGACGTACAGCGCGACGGCCGCTAAATAGCTAATAAGGGTGGCTGCCAGGGGCAGGGGAGAGATGTCCAGGCCCAGCTTGGAAATGACAGGGCGAATACCGTAGAAGACGGCGGTCAGACTGGCGACGGCGAGACCGCCGGCTGTCATGGTTTTGACGTTTTTTCGCGCCATCTGCCCGACCAACATCAACCCAATCGTGACCAACCCGATGCCCAGCCAGCGTTGGGTATCGACGAGCTCGCTCAGTAGCAAAAAGGCAGCGACGGCCGTTACCAGCGGCGCGCTGTTCTTGAAGGTGCTGGCTCGCGAAGAACCCAGCCGGTCAATGCTCACATACAGCAACGTGCGCCCCAGGAATACGCCCAGGACGCCGCCCACAGCGAAATAGATGGCTGCGCTGGGAGCGAGTTGGCCCAGGTTGAAGCCGCCCAGAAGGGGCGAGGCCAGTAGCAGCAAAGGCAGCCCGGTGATGAGCCCCACAAAGACGGCCACGTCGGAGCTTGCGCCCCGTAAACCCTTCTTGAGGACAATCGGGTTGATACCAAAACAAAACGCAGACATTAGGGCAAGTAGTCTCCCATCCATACGCAGCAAAGATCCTTTTTCGGCCTTAGGTGACCGGCGCTGCCAATACGCCGGTAAATACTGGACTTCAAGCTCACGACAACTGCCCGGAAATCCGTTCGCGAAACTCAAAGTCCGATTCGGTGATGAAACGCTCGTTCTTCACAAGCCGGTCCACAACCATATTTTCCACAGAGTAGTAGCGCGCCGGCTCGCCACTGTTCAGGTTGACGTGTTCGTGCCAGGCGTTCAACGGCGGCGAGAACAGGTCGCCCGCCTCCCACTCCACGGTCAGCTCGGGGCCATCTTCGAACCAGATGCGCGTGTAGCCGCGACCGGACAGCACGTGGATTAATTCTTCTCGCAGGTGGCGATGC
>JAICPS010000055.1 GCA_025929715.1 Anaerolineae bacterium
CTCGTGGGTCTGATCTGGCAAAGGACAGATGCCGCCGGTCTTTCTTCAGCCTATCGTCTGCAGCTGCAACTGCTTAACGATGCAGGCCAGGTGTGGGTGCACCGAGAAATGCCTTTGTTGAACCGGGAAGATCACGCGCCGCTCGATTGGGCGGCAGGCGCGTCCCAGCCGGTGTTTTATACCCTACAGGCGCCGGCCTCCCTCGCGCCTGGTGATTACGAATTTGTGGCCAGAGTCTTTGACGACCAGGGCCAGCAGCAGGGCGTTTTTGGCTCCTCTGGAGCCTTTGCCGGAATCCAGGCGAGCGTGGCGCAGGTACGAGTCACAGCGCCCCCGTCGCAACCAGCGCCCGATATTCCACGGCCCGTCGCCGGACGCGGACCGTTGGCCGGTTACGGCGAACTTCCGCAGTCGGTGATCGCCGGCGACCCGTTAACGCTCGACCTTTGGTGGCGGGCGCAACAGGCAACCATGCTTGAAATCATCTTGCACATAGGAGAGGTGCAGTTGCCTCTGATGCTTGAGACCGAAGGGTGGCGCGCCGGGCAGCTCTATCAAATCCGACCCACGTGGCGGCTGCCACCCGACCTCGCCGCGGGCCGGCAAACGCTTTTTTTATTCGCGCCCGGCGTGAACGGGCAGGGGCAGATGGCCGAGTTGGGAGAGGTGGGCGTCGAAACCCGCCAGCGTCGTTATGAACTGCCGCCGGAGGTGGATCCGTTGCAGGTGAAGGTTGGCGATCTGGCACTGCTGCAAGCGGTTTCCGTGGAAACGCAGGAGCAGAACTTGCTTGTGCACGTTATCTGGCAGGCGCAACAGACGACGTTCGAGAATTACACGACCTTCGTACAGTTGCGCGACGGCGATCGCGTGATTGCCGACGACGATCGCCAGCCTTCTCCGCCGACAAGTCACTGGGCGCAAGGCGAAGTGATTGTCGAGACCTATACACTGCCGCGCCCCGCGACCGGAGAGTATACGGTGGCTCTCGGATTGTACGACGCGGCCACTGGCCAACGTCTGCGAATGCGCAGCGCGCGCGACCAGAATCTTTCTGACGACCAGTACGTGCTGCCGGTAGTGATTCCATGAGCGGGGGCGAGCGCCGGCTTGTCGTTGTGGCAGGATTGCCCCTACGAACCTGGTTAGATTTGCTGCTGGTGACGCTGCTGGCGCTGCCGCTGGCGACCCCACTACTCCGCTGGGGACAGGTGGCCTGCACGCATGACGGGCACTTGCATTACCACCGGGTGGTCGCCATGCTTGGCGCGTGGCGCAACGGCCTCTACTTCAGCCGCTGGCTTCCTGATCTCGCGTTTGGCTATGGCTATCCCTTCTTTCTTTATCGTGAGCCGCTGCCTTTATATCTTACGCTGTGGTCACATTTACTCGGCCTCCCAATGCCGGCAGCGATCAACTTTTTTTACATTCTCTGTATCCTCGCTTCCGGCTGGTTTACCTACCTGTGGGTGCGCGACATCTTCAACGCCCGCGCCGCGCTTGTATCCGCGGTGGCCTACATGACCGCCCCTTACCAGCTGGTCGACGCGCTGGTCCGTGGCAACCAGGTGGAATCGATGGCGCTGGCTCTCTTTCCGCTGATCTTGTGGGCCGCTCGTCGATTTATGTTGACGAGCCGCGCTCGCTGGTTTCTGACGGCGACGTTGGGCCTGGCGGTGCTGGCGCTCAGCCACAACATCTCGCTGCTTTTGTTTGCGCCCGCACTCGTCCTTTATCTGCTCTTCGTTGGCCGGATGGCGGAGCTGGCCTGGAAGCCCATCGCGCTGCGCCTGCTGCTCGTCGTCGGACTGGGGTTGGGCCTGACCGCTTTTTACACCGCGCCGGCCCTGTTGGAAATCGACGAGGTGACGCTGACCTTATCTACGGCGAACCGCAACAATGACTTTCACTTTAACTTTGCCAGCCTCTCTGAGATCCTGGCGCCCGTAGCGTCTGAAGATCCTACCCTGATCAATCCACCGCTTCCGTTACGCCTGGGCTGGGCGCCGCTGTCGCTGGCGCTGCTGGGCGTGATCAGCCTGGCGTGGAACCCGCGGCGGGAGCAGCGGCTACACGTTGTCTATATGGCTGCCGGAGCCGCGCTCTACCTGTTCTTCTCCCTGTCACTGACTGAACCGCTGTGGGAGACGCTTCCGCTCATTAAATTTGTTCAATTTCCCTGGCGGTTCGTAGGCCGCGCGGCGCTGCCCGTCGCCGTGCTAGCCGGAGCGCCCTTCGCCGCACAGCGGCCTTCGGCTGGCATATTTCGCCTCCTACCCGTCGCGGCGCTTACAGCAGCGGCAATTGTGCTTCTCGTCGTGGAAGCCATACCCCTGCTGTATCCCGCCTTCTGCGTAGAAGAGCCTTATCCCACCATCCAGGATGTGCACGAATACGAGCGGAACAGCGGCTTGGTGGGCGTCGATCCTGTAGGCAGCTACTTTCCGGTCACGGTGCATGAAAGGCCGCAAACATCGCCATTGCTGGAAGATTACGCCGCCGGCCGCGCGCCGCAACGCTTTGACGACACAGCGCTTCCGGCAGACGCAGCCGTACTGCAAGAAACGTACGCGCCTTTGCGAGCACAAATCGAGGTGCAAAGTCCCACCGGCTTCGAAGCGCGCTATCTGACCTTTGCTTTTCCAGGTTGGGCGGCAACTGTGGACGGTGAAGCGGTTCCCATCACTGCGCAGGAGCCCAGCGGGCTGATTACCTTCCCTGTGCCCGCCGGCCAGCACACAATCGTCATTAAGTGGGTCCTGACGCCGCTGCGTGCGGCTATGGGCGGCGCCAGCGCCCTTGCCGTGATTGGCGTGCTGGCAGTGGCGCTCTATTTGCACGCTGCGGCCGGTGGCGCGGTCAGAGACCGGCCACAGCAATACCAGCAATATGATCGCTCGGGCCGGTCTCCGACCGTGTCCCGCTTTCTGCTGCTGGGCGCTCTCGCACTTTTCCTACTAGCCGCCAAACTGCTGCTCGTGGATCGAATGCCCACACCGCTGCGCCGCAGCGCCGCGCCGCCCGTGGCCCATACAACGGATCTTGCCGCCGGAGGTCTGCGCCTTACCGGCTACAACCTGAGCCGCCGGGCGACTCCCTCGGGGGGCAGTTTCGACATTGATCTGGCCTGGCAGGTGCAATCCACGCCAGCGCTGGCGTTACAATCCAATGTCTGGCTGCGCGATGCTCAGGGGCTGATCTGGAGCGACAGAGAAACGTTCCGTCCGCGCATCTACGAGGAAACGACGGGCACGCAGCAGTGGCAGGCCGGGCAATGGGCCTGGGACAGCCGCGAGGTACGCGTCTTGCCGGGTACGCCGCCGGGGCGTTATGAGATCGTGCTGACCCTGTTCAATCTTGCGGATCTGCAGCCGTTGTCGCTCATCCAGCCAGATAACAACGCCGCTCCCACCGCCGTGATCGGGGCGATGGAGGTCGTTCGTCGCGACGAGGTCTCGTCTGACGACGAGGGTGCGCCGGAGCTTGCCGCCTTCCGGCCGCATCATTTACTCGAGGAAGAGGTCGGCGGGCTCTGGCTCCTTGGCTACAATCAGGACCGCGCCACGGCCGCGCCCGGCGATCCTGTGCTGCTGACGCTTTTCTGGCAGAAGCCCGAAAGCGACCAGTCACCGGCAGCGGGTGGCGCAGCAACGACGCTCACCCTTTCGCTGCGCGATCCCGTGGAGGCCGTTATACACAGCTGGCAGATCCCGCCGGTGCGCGCCGATTATCCACCCGAAGAATGGCAGGACGGCGAACGGGTCCGCGGCCAACATCTGCTACGACTGCCGGCGAGCCTCGAAACCGGTGAATATCAGTTCTGGTTACAGGAGACACCGCTGGGCGCGCTGCACGTGGAGGCTCCCCAACGCCTCCTCGAAGAGCCGCCTTACAGCCGCGCTGTAGACCAGGTTCTTGGTGAACAGGCTCGGCTGGTAGGCTACTCTATTGTGCGCAGCAGCGCACCACCCACGATGACGGTCACGCTGGTGTGGCAGGGCTTGCGGGAGATGAAAACGAGTTACCGCGTCTTTGTGCATCTGGTCGACGGGGCGGGCAACATCGTCGCGCAGTCTGATGCGGAACCGGCGCGGTGGACCAGACCCACAACGGGCTGGGCCGCCGGCGAATACGTAATCGATCCTCACGTGCTGTCGCTCCCGGAACCGTTCTCGGCGGCTGATCTGGCTCTGCGCGTGGGTCTCTATGATGCCGGAACGGGGCAGCGGCTGCCCCTCCCTGATGGTGCAGACTTCGTGTCGCTTCAACCCTGAGTTCATGTACGGCGATTTTGTCAATCGCTGCGACACAGCTTCAACCCTGTGCGAACCAACGGTATACGGGTGGCCCCACAAATGATAGCGCCACCATACCCGCGCCGGCCGCACTAAGGATGACCATGGCGATGACCAGTTGCAATACAAGGCCCTGACTCAGAACCTCGACAACGTCCGCCGCCACCTCTGCTAGCGCAGGCAGGCTCAGGCGCAGTTCCCCAATGAGCGCGGAGACGTACCAGGCCGGCGATAGCACGGTCAGCGCCGTCACCGGCAGCAGGCACAGGGCAGCGCCCAGCAGCGGTCCACCCCACCAGCGCAGCCAACCTGTAAACGAGCGCACGCCAAGAATGGTGATCGCAAACAGCATCAACAGCGCCGCCAGCCATCCATATATCGCAATAAGAGAAATGGCCGAAGCATACCGCCCGGCATAGTCGCGCAGTGGAGCCGTCAGCGGCTCTGAAAGTGCGAGCAGCGACTCCAGTTCAACCTGGTCCGGAATGAGCGAAGCGATGCCCGCGGTCGCCGCGTTAATGGCGGCCCCGCAGAGCTGCTGGTTTAACGACGGGGGACGGCAGGTAATGTCTCCCTGCAGGTTAAAGCCGCAGGTAAAGGCGCTGAGATCGCCGGCCTCGCAGGCCGGGCGCTGGTTGATGACCGCCAGCAGCGCCTGCGTGCCTGCCGGGCTGTTTAACTGCTCCTTTAGCGGCGCCAGTGATAGGAGGGTTGGAACCGGCGCCGGCTGGCCGGTCAGCCCTGCGATGGCGCGATCGACGACAACCTCTGTCTGCGACTGCAACCAGTCACGCGGGAGAAAAACGGTCAGAAAAATCTGGAGGTCTTGCTGCGTTAGATTGGGTAGAGGCAGCGGACCCAACAGGCCGGTCGGGCTATTGTCCAGGGCTGTGGCGACGAACTCGGCCAATATGCCTGGCGACCGCTCGTAGGCGTTGACTTCCAGCAGCGCCGCTTTGTAGGGCTCGGCGCGCAGAAACTGGCGCTGTGCGGCAAAGGCCGTGATCGTCAGCGCCAGCAAACCGGCAAGCACGAGGGCTGCCAGCAAGGCCAAAAAGCGAGCGATGAGGGTAAGTTCTTTATTCATGAATTCCTCCTGCGCAGCACTTTCTCGGAAACTCCAGCGGCCGCAGGTAAGCCAGTTTCCGGGAAAGTGGTAGACCTTGACATTATAGTGTGCTTTGCTATACTCTCGCACTACCGTTAAACGCGGATTTTTATCAAAAAAGTAAGGTTTATTAACATGACGCAACATTGCAGGTGTATGAGGCGAGGGCGCTGATCACCTTTGTCTCATCCTGAAGGAAGCAAAAGTCAGATAGGCTCGTAGACAAAACGGTGGCAGCTACCCTCGCGGTTCCGGTGGATATCGCAAGTGGTCTCTGGCTGCCGTTCTTTTGTGCCAGATACAAATCGCGCCTATCAAGTAACTTTTGCTCACTTTAGGATTCTGCATGACGTTGCAAACCTTAGAAAAATCTGTATCGGCGTTTAACGCCCACTCACTCTCCCGGAACAGCCTGGAAGCGCAGGTCGGGAACACACCTCTATTACGTCTCGAGAAAATCGAACGCGATGCCGGGTTGGCGCCTGGCGTTGCCCTCTACGGCAAGGCCGAATGGTTTAACCCCAGCGGATCTGTGAAGGATCGCGCGGCGCTGAACATAATCCGCACCGCTGAGTGGTCGGGTAAACTGCGGCCGGGTATGACGCTGCTCGATTCGACTTCGGGAAATATGGGTATCGCCTATGCTATGCTAGGAACGGTGCGCGGCTACCATGTGAAGCTTGCGCTGCCTGGCAATGCCAGCCCCGAACGCATTGACATTCTGCGTACTTACGGCGCAGAGCTGGTATTGACCGACCCACTGGAAGGCTCAGACGGAGCCATCCAGGAAGCGCGACGGCTGGCGCAAGAGAATCCCAACTACTTTTACGCCAACCAATACAACAACCCGGCCAACTGGTTGGCCCATTACCACACGACGGCGAACGAGATTTGGCGGCAAAGTGAGGGAAAGATAACCCATTTTGTCGCCGGTCTTGGCACCAGCGGCACCTTTATGGGCACGACGCGACGCCTTAAAGAGTTGGATCCACGGATCGAAACGGTCGCCATGCAGCCGGACAGCCCCTTCAACGGACTGGAAGGGTTGAAGCATATGCCCAGCGCGATCCCGCCCGGAATCTACGATCCGCAGTTGCCGGACATCATCCATGCCGTGCGTACCGAAGACGCTCACGAGATGGCCCGCCGCCTAGCGCGGCTCGAGGGTCTTTTCCTGGGGATTTCGGCAGCCGCTGCCGTCGTGGCCTGTATTGACCTGGCCCGTGAGCTGAACGAGGGCGTCGTCGTCACCGTGTTACCCGATAATGGATTCAAATACCTCAGGGAGAGATTCTGGAAGGAGTAGGCAATTTTTTTGTCTGTTGATTGCTGTGGCCGGTCTCCGACCGAGCCACCAGCGGACGCGGTCGGAGACCGGCCCGAGCACAACGACCATAAAAGATGTTAAAAGTACCGGCGCAACTACAGAAGAAAATCGAGTCCCACGGAGCGGTCTCCTACCCCTACGAAGGGTGCGGACTGCTGCTGGGGCAGCGCAACGATGGTGATAACGTCGTCGTGGGGTTATACCCGGTAGAAAATCGCTGGGAAGTTGAAGCGGAACGTCGCGTGCGTTTCCAGATCACGCCCGAGGATATGTTACAGGCTGAACTGGCTGCCATGCGCCAGGATCTGGACATTGTGGGCATCTTCCACAGCCACCCCGACGACCGGCCCATCGCCTCGCCTCGCGACCTGGCCTGGGCCACCTGGCCCGGATACTCGTACCTGATCACCGAAGTGCGCGGCGGGCAGCCGGGAGCCAGCCGTTCCTGGCAGCTGCGCCCTGACCGCTCCGGATTTTTAGAGGAAGATATAGAGATTCAGTAACGACGCAGGTGACCGGCACTTGCGAAATGCCGGTCACCTCTGGAGAAATTTATGCCAACAATTCGTATTCCCACACCCTTACGCCAATACGCCGGCGACCAGAGCGCGGTCAGCGTAGAAGGCCACACGGCGGGCGACGCACTGGACCGGCTGGCCCAAAGCTATCCGGAACTGCGCCAACACCTATTTGAAAACGGCAAGCTGCGCAGTTTCGTCAACATTTATCTCAACGAAGAAGATATCCGCTACCTGGACGGCCCAGAGACGGAGGTAAAAGAAGACGATACGCTGATGATTATCCCGTCGATTGCCGGAGGATGCCTCCTGGAGGATGACCCATGGAACGTCAAACGAGTGAACGGCGCGTCGATCACGCGGCGTTGAAGGTGAACCAGGCTTTTATCATTACCCTGCTGCTGCTGGCCTTTGTGCTCGATAGCTGGCCTATTGCGGCCTTTGTCGGCGCCGTGATGCTGCTGGGAACGGCGGCCCCGGCTCTCGGTCTGTTTCAGCAGGTCTACCGTTACCTGTTGCGACCGGCCGGCATCGTGAAAGCGCAGGTCGTCGTGGACAACCCCGAGCCGCACCGCTTCGCGCAAGGATTGGGCGGCGCTTTCGTGGCGCTGTCTGTCGTTGCGCTGTTAGTGGGTCAGACCCTGCTAGGCTGGATCCTGGCATGGATCGTCATCGTGCTGGCGGCGCTCAACCTTTTCCTTGGATTTTGCGCCGGCTGTTTCGTCTATTACCAGCTTAACCGTCTGGGTCTGCCGGGCTTCGACCGCCAGCCGATTACTTCTGAGCACTGATGTTAGATAGAATCCTTTTATCATTGGCGCTGATCGCCTTGCTGTTCGTGGCGTACCGCCTCGTTCAGCGCCGGCATCTGGTGCGATTGCGCGCCGCGCGATTGCGGGTAGGGCAAAGCCCGCAGCCGTCGCTGCTCTATTTCTGGAGCGACCATTGCGCGCCCTGTGTAACGCAGGAGCAATTCTTACGACAATTGCCGGAACAGGTTACGCGCCAGATTAGAATTGAACAAATTGACGCGGAGAAAGAAAGCGAAACGGCCGCCAGATACGGTATATTTACCCTACCCACGACGATGCTCGTGGACCGGCAGGGTAGCGTGAGGCACGTGAATTACGGCCTGATCGACGCGCGCAAGCTGGCGAGCCAGTTGGAGAGTGTCTTATGAGCTTATCAATTACTTCTCAGGGCATTGGGATGTCCCACGAGGAAGTTCAACGCTATAGCCGCCACCTGATCATGCCCGAGGTGGGTATGGAAGGACAACGCAAACTAAAAGCTGCCAGTGTTCTGCTAATCGGCGCCGGCGGTCTGGGTTCACCGCTGGCCATGTATCTGGCCGCGGCCGGTGTTGGCCGCCTGGGGTTGGTCGATTATGACGTGGTCGATTACACGAACCTTCAGCGGCAGGTCATTCACGGTACGAGCGACGTGGGCCGTCCTAAGCTGCACAGCGCCCGGGACCGCATCCTGGATATCAATCCGCACGTGCAGGTCGATACCTACGAAGTGCCGCTGACTTCCGAAAATGCGCTCGAGATTTTTGAACCTTACGACGTCATCATCGATGGCACGGACAACTTCCCCACGCGCTATCTGACCAATGACGCCTGTGTGCTCCTGGGCAAACCCAACGTCTACGGCAGCATCTTCCGTTTTGAAGGGCAGGTGTCAGTCTTTTACGCCGACGAAGGGCCGTGCTATCGTTGCCTCTTTCCCGAGCCGCCGCCGCCGGGCCTGGTGCCGAGTTGCGCAGAGGGCGGTGTGTTGGGCGTGTTGCCCGGCACTGTGGGGGCGCTACAAGCAACCGAGGCCATCAAACTGATCCTCGGCGTCGGCGAACCGCTCATCGGCCGCCTGCTGCTCTATGATGCGCTGAACATGGAATTTAACGAAGTCCGCCTGCGCAAGAATCCCAACTGCCCTGTCTGCGGCGAGAATCCGACGGTGACCGAACTGATAGATTACGAAATGTTCTGCGGGATGCCGGCCCACGACCGCAGCCTGTACACGACTGCGCAGAACGGACACGAGAACGTCGTGCCCGCTATTACGCCAACACAGCTAGCCGAGCGACTTGAGGCCGGTGAAGAGATCTTCATTCTGGACGTGCGCGAGCCGCACGAGTGGGAGATTTCCAACCTATCCCATCTCGGCGCGCGCCTCATTCCGCAGGGGCAGGTACTGGACCGCATGGGCGAGCTGGACACCGCGCGCCAGATCGTTGTCGCCTGCCGCACAGGAGCGCGCAGCGCTAACGTCGTGCGCCTTCTAAAACAGCATGGCTTTTCCAAATTGCATAATCTGGAAGGGGGCATCAATCGCTGGGCGCGGGAAGTAGATCCGGAGATTCCTGTCTACTGAGAATTCATTCGGCGACTTCCGCCACCGGCAGCCACACCCGAAACGTCGTACCCACTCCCTCCTCGCTTTCCACTTCCAGGCGGCCCTGATGCAGGTTAACAATTTCTTCCACGAAGGTCAGACCCAGGCCGTTGCCGGGAATATTTGACTGTGCGGAAAAATGGCCCCGGTAGAAGCGCTCAAAGATATGCGGTAAGTCGCCGGCATTAATGCCAACGCCGCTGTCGGCTATCGAAAGGTAGGCCATGTTACGCGCGCGATCAAAGAATGTGCTCATGCGCACCGCTCCTTCCTCTGTATAGTTGAGGGCGTTGCTTAACAGATTGGCGACGACCTGGGCCAGAAGATCGGGCTGCGCCGAGACGCAAGGGAGCGTTTCGTCCGCCTGGAATTCAAGCGCCAGATTTGCCGCGTCGAAATCATCACGCCGGAGTGCAAGCACCTCCTCCACCATTTCGTTGAGGTCAACGGGCGCCTGTGAGACGTCTACCTTACCCATTTGCAGACGAGATAGGCTGAGGATGTCTTCGATCAACCGGTTCAGGCGCTCAGTCTGCTTGCGCAACACGCCCCAATAGCGCTCGCTGTGCTCTGGGCTGCCGCGCTCGATCAGATCCAGGTAGAGGCTGAGGCTGGTGATCGGCGTGCGCAGCTCGTGCGATACGTCCGAAACAAATTTGGACTTGAGGCGATCCAGTTCCTTAAGTTGTTCGTTCGCGTCGGCCAGCTCGCGCGTGCGCTCCGCGACCCGTTGCTCCAGCGTTTCCATGAGGCCGGCGCGCTCGATGGCTGTGGCAAGTTGGTGCGCAAAGGTCGAAAGCAGACGTTCGTCCACCTCTGAGTAGGCGTTCACCTCCTTGCTTTCGACGTTAACAACGCCGATCAGATGCGCGCCCGTCTTAAGCGGGACGCACAGCTCAGATCGCGTTTCGGGATCGGCCTCTATGTAGCGGTCATCCTGGCTAACGTCGGGAACGAGAATCGATTGTCCGCTTCTGGCGACATGCCCGCAGATTCCGACCCCCAGCGGAAAATGAATGTCTTTCGCTTCGTGCTTTCCGCCGTAATACGAATAGTGGCGATATAGCGTCTGCTCGTTTTCGTCGTAGAGCAGGACCCCGAAGTTGTCCGGAAACAAAGACTCTTTCATAAGCTGGGTGGCGCGCTCCAGCAAAGCATCTGCACTCTTCGCTTCCGCGCCGGCAGTGGCGAGAGCGTGCAAGACTTTGAGCTCTTCAAGCTGGCGCCGCGTCTCTTCGCGCGCGCTACGCTCACCCTCCAGGAGGCGAATATGCTCAATCTTGAGTGACAGAAGGTTGGCAATCGTCTGCACCAGGTCCGTTTCTTCGCGCGAAAAGGGGCGCACGCCTGGACCCAGGTCGCAGCCGATAATGCCGATGACCTCGTCGCGGACCTGCAGCGGGACCAGCATTAGATTGTCCACGTAATGCTCTAACAGCAGCTCCTCCAGGCCGGCGAGCCTTGCTCCACGCGCAACGTCGTCAATGTATATGAAACTATCTTCCTGCAACAGTTGCTGCACCAACTCCTTATCCGGAACGGGCAGATCCAACTGTTGTAATGAACCACCACGACGGGCCGAATGGCTTACCAGCAGCGACCACCGATCGCGACTTTCGTTGAGCAAGGCGATGCCCACCTGGCGCAAATCGATCACGGCAACCAGTCCTTTGGCGGCCGCTTCCAGCACGGCGATCAACTCTATGGGTCGATTAACTGCCAGGGATATGTCGTTCACCAGCAGCAGGCGTCTGGCGCGCTGTTCAAGTTTCCGCGCGTGGTAGTGGGCCTGCTCGTAAAGCCGCGCCTGGCCGATGCCAATCGCCAGCACGTGCGCGACTTCACGCATGACCACGACGTCTTCTGGCGTAAAGCTGTCGACGAATTCGCCGCCAAAGTTAAGGGCGCCTATCAACTGTTTCTGTGCCAGCAAGGGCACGCTGACCAGCGAGCGTACGCCCTGGCCCTGTAACCACGAGAGAAGTTGCGTGGTTAGCTCCGGCGCCAGTTGCGACAGATCCTCGGCGCGATAAAGTTCGCCCTGTTTAAGCTCGTCCAGGGCCCAGAACCAGTCAAGAGGTAGCGAAGAACTGTCGTCGCTGCCCATGCTTCCACTAGGAAGCTCGGCGACGACGTTAAAAGTGCTCTGTTCCCAATTGAAAATAACCACTGAAGCGCGCCGGCAGGTAACCAACCTGGTGATGCGGCGCAGCGTGGCCTGCGCGATGGCCTGTGGCGAGCGCGCCGCGACAATGGCCTGATCGATCTCGTGCAAGATATGTAGGCGCTCCGCATAGCGCCGTACAGCCGCCTCGCGTTCTCTACGGTTGGTGATGACCGAGAGCGAGACGAGAATCTGGGGCTCCTGGTCGCTGTCCGTGGTGGAGAGGACCGTTTCTCGGCTCTGAACCCACTCCCAGTTGCCCTGCTTGCGCCGCACCCGATATTCGGCAACAAATACGTCGCCGGCAGATGCGGCCGATAATTCTTTCCAGCGTTGCAGGACCGAAGCGTGATCCCCTTTGTGTATCAGCTCGAAGATCGCACGCGGTCGGCCAAGCTCGTCTGCCGGATAGTCAAAGAGCTGGTCGCGATTGATATAAGTGACACGCTCCTGTTGGAGATCGACGACAAAAATGATGTCAGGCGCACTTTCCAGGAAAAGCCGGAAGCGCTCGTGCTCATCCTGTACCTGTATATCGCCCGACGTCATTTCCATCTGCAATTATCTCCAGAACTCCCCAATTCTTAACTTTCTTCCTCTACCTGTCAATAGTAAACTAGTCGATTATGCTTGACGCTCCTTCTGCTGCCTGCTAAGATGTTGGCATTGTGAAAGCGCACGCAGCGAAGATTTATGCCTATTATTATGAACGAATCCCACTGACGCCGCGCAGGTGCAGGAGGCTGGTTCGTGCATAATTGACGGCAGCGCGAACAAACTGACTTGTGAGAAGACGCGGCGTCCACGCCGCGTCTTTTTTTAGGCACGGTGGCGTTACACAAAGTTCCACGGAGATCTCGCACAGAGATCTAATGAGTAATCGCCTATCCGTGTAACTCTATGCAAGGCTCTGTGAAACTCTGTGTACCTGCTGTTTCCGGTTGACACGTTTTACGTACACCCTCACGGAGGAACGAGACGACAGTGAGTGAAAACATCTACGACGAACTTGAATGGCGAGGATTGGTCTACGACGAGACGGAAGGCGTACGCGACTTCATTCGTGATCAAAAGATAGCTCTCTACAACGGCTTTGATCCCACCGGGACTAGTCTGCACGTCGGCAGTCTCGTGCCCATGATCCAGCTCGCGCGCTTCCAACGCTTCGGACACGCGCCAATAGCCATTGCCGGCGGCGGTACCGGCATGATCGGCGATCCCAGCGGCAAATCAGAAGAGAGAATGCTGCTGAGCCTGGAAGAGGTGGAGGCCAACCTCGCCGGCATCCGGACGCAGCTTGCCGGCGTCCTGGACTTCGATGCCAGGACCAACCCGGCGCGCATCGTGAACAATGCCGACTGGCTTACGAGCATCAGCCTGATGGACTTTCTGCGCGACGTGGGCAAGCATTTCAGCGTCAACTACATGGCAGCCAAAGATTCGGTGAAATCCCGCCTGGAGCGTGAGGAGGGGATTTCTTTTACCGAATTCACGTACATGCTGCTGCAGGCTTACGATTACCTGGTCCTGCACGACCGCTTCAACTGTCGCCTGCAGACCGGCGGTAGCGACCAATGGGGCAACATTCTCGCCGGCGTGGAGCTGATCCGCCGCATGCGCGCCACGCAGGTGCATGGCCTCGTCTTCCCGCTGATCACGCGCGCCGACGGCACCAAATTTGGCAAGACGGCAGCCGGAACCTCCATATGGCTCGACCCGCAGCGCACGTCGCCTTACCGCTTCTACCAGTTCTGGTTGAATACCGACGACGCCAACGCCATCAATTACCTGAAATACTTCACCTTTCTGGACCGCCACGCCATCGCCGAGCTGGCCGAGGCGCTGGATAGGCGCCCCGAGCAGCGCGAAGCGCAGCGGGCACTGGCCCGGGAGATGACGCGCATGATCCACGGCGACACCGCCTTGCAGCGCGCCGAGCTGGCTTCAGCAGTGCTCTTTGGCGGCGAGTTGGAAGGGCTGGGTGCGGCCGACATCGCCGACATCTTCGCCGACGTGCCGTCCAGCGAGCTACCCCGCTCCGCGCTGCAAGACGGCGGCGCCTCGCTGGTGGAGCTACTCGCCGCCAGCGGCCTGGCGACTTCCCGAGGCCAGGCCCGTCGCGACATCGAAGGCGGCGGCATTTACCTCAACAATATCCGCGTCACCGACCGCGACCGGACGGCAGGGCTGGAAGATACGATTGAAGGGCAGTTTCTCGTATTGAGGAAGGGGCGAAAGAAGTACCATTTGGTGCGGGTGCTGGGTTAACAAGTGTTACCGCATAGCGGAGTCTCGACTGACAGCATTTTGTTTCTAATTGGATTAGGCTTCCTTAAATGGTTCCTCTGGGTGCTTGGTAGTCCGGTACTTCAGCCGAAATGGTCAACGGGAAAAACACATAAATTTGGCCATGTTGGCCACCTTGACCACCTTCCACGAGCGGCGCATTAGGTTCGTAGTGCGCGCTTTAGCGCGCTCTACGAACGGTGTCCGCTCAGGCCACCGGCTGCAACTCCAACGTCCCTTCCTCGCTATCGTACGCGGCCACCGGAACACAAACGCAGAACAGGTTGCGATCGCCGTAGACGTTGTCGATGCGTCCCACCGCGGGCCAGAACTTGTTGCCTTTAATCCAATCCGCGGGGTAGGCGGCCGTTTCGCGCGAGTAGGGATGGTCCCACTTATCGGCGGCGATCATCAGCGCCGTGTGCGGGGCGTTTTTCAGCAGGTTGTTCTCAGCGTCGATGCGCCCTTCTTCCACGGCCCGGATCTCTTCGCGAATCGAGAGCAGCGCGTCGCAGAAGCGGTCCAGCTCCTCTTTCGATTCGCTTTCGGTAGGCTCGATCATCAGCGTGCCGGGTACGGGGAAGGACATCGTCGGCGCGTGGAAGCCATAGTCCATCAGCCGCTTGGCCACGTCGTCTACGACGATGCCGGAGGCGTCGCGCAGCGGGCGCAGGTCGATGATGCACTCGTGCGCCACGCGGCCGTTTTCGCCCTTGTAGAGCACCGGATAATTCGGCTCCAGGCGCGCCGCTATATAGTTCGCGTTGAGTACCGCGACTTTGGTGGCCTGCGTCAGCCCCTCCGCGCCCATCATCCGGATGTAGGCGTAGGGAATGACCAGGATGCTGGGGCTGCCCCAGGGTGCGGCGCTGACCGGGCCAATAGCCTGCTCGCCGCCAACGCCGGGCACCACTGGGTGTCCCGGCAGGTACGGTGCACGATGGGCGGCGACACAAATCGGTCCCATGCCTGGCCCGCCGCCGCCGTGGGGGATGGTGAACGTCTTGTGCAGGTTGAGGTGGCAAACGTCGGCGCCGAATTCTCCGGGCCGCGCCAGACC
>JAICPS010000628.1 GCA_025929715.1 Anaerolineae bacterium
AACGCGTCTGGCGCGTCATCCCCGCAAATGGCGCCGCTGATGTCGCCCCTCACTTATTAGGTAGCCTGGTTCACCAGGCCCTTCGCAACTGGCGTTTTCCATCTGGCATTGACGACGATGCCTTCCGCCTCTGGATTCAGGCACGGCTGCGACAGGCCGGCGGGGTTGATCAGCGGCGATTAGAGCAGACGACGGCGCGGGTTGTCACACTTCTGCTGCGGCTTAAGAGCCACGAGCTGTTCGACCGGATCCTTTCTGCGCAGCGCCGGCTGCACGAAGTTCCGTATACTCTTTCGACGCCAGACGGCTTCGAGCTGGGCCGTATTGATCTTCTTTTCCAGGACGTCGATGGCTGGAACGTGGTTGAATTCAAGACCAATCGTATCCGTATCGACGACCGAGAAATATTGGACGAACAGATGGGCAACGCATTTCCATCTCAGCTTGGCCGGTACGCGCAGGCGGTCCGGCGCCTGTTAGGCGTCACTCCCCGTTGTTCGTTATGCCTCCTTGACTTCCACGATAATGTCCGCATCGTGGAGCTACCTTCCGTAACGTAAGCCTCCGGCTTGCGCCGGGCACAGGCTGGTAACCCCGCGACGTGAGCTCTCATCCCGCATCCCCCGCGCCATGCCACAACGCCTGCATTTCGGTCGAGCGACCTAGCAACTCCTGGAGTGACCCCGCGTCCTCGACGCGACCGTCCTTGAGTACGACAACGTGGTCGGCGCGCGTTAGGGCAGCACGGCGGTGGGACACGACCAGGCAGGTGGGACGCGGATGGAGAGCAAACAGTCGATCCCACAGCACTCGTTCGGTTTCCACGTCCAGCGCGCTCGAAAGATCGTCGAATACCAGCAACTCGGCTTCACGCACATACATGCGGGCTGCCGCTACACGCTGCATCTGACCGCCGGATAGCCGCACGCCGCGTGGGCCTACCATCGTGTTCAACGCCTGGTCCATTCCTGCCAAATCTTGCTCGAACACCGCTAGCCGGATGGCCCGATCGAGGTTGACGCTGGTCTCCGAGAGTCCTAGCAAAATATTGTCACGTAACGGTTCGCTAAAAAGGCGCGGAACTTGGCCGGTGAACGCCGCCCTTGGCGGGATAAAATGGGTTTTTGGATCTTTCACCTCGACGCCATTCCAGTAGATCTTACCCCGGTCGGCCGGAAGCAGGCCCAGCAGCGCCTTCAACAGCGTCGTCTTCCCGGATCCGATTCTTCCGGTAATTACCGTAAAAGAGCCCCGTTCGAGGTCCAGATGAACATCCTGAATTCCATGTTGCGCATCGTTCGTCGCCGGGCTGTCCTCCGAATTTGCGTCCTCTTCGGCCGCAAAGCGACAGGTCAGGCCACGAACCACCAGGCGCTGAAGGACATCGCCTGTCTCCTTTTCCAGTCGTAGCAGTTGCGGATAAGGTTCCGTCATGTATATCGGGTTATGCTGCACGACCGCGCCCGGCGCCTTGTCCTGCATGATCAAATCCATGCGTTGCGTAGAAACGCCTACCTGCTTGTAGCGAGTCAGCAGGCGACCGGCGGTGCGCATCAGGTGCGTCGCCGGCCAGATATAAGCGGCGAACAAGGCGAAATCGCCAATCGTAAATTCGCCGGCCAACATCGTCTGGGCTGCCAGCAGCAGCACCAGACCCAACCCGACGTCTACAGTGCCATCGCTTATGGCTTCAACGAATTGCGTCAGCAGCCGGTCACGCACCATGGCCTCTCGTCGCCGAGCATTGATCTGGCGAAAGCGCCGTACAACGCGTTCCTCGGCGTTACCAACCTTAATGGCCTGTGTGGCGTTGAACATATCGGCAATCATGGCCGTCACTTCACTGGTCGCATGGCGGCTCGCCTGACGGTAGCGACGCGCACGCTCACCCAGGCGCTGGGCGATGAAAATGATAAGCGCCAGGGGCAAAAAGGTGCCCAATGTGACCGTGGCGCTTATTTGGAACATGATCGTGAATGCAACCAGCGCCGTCACCGACACAGCCACCGTGTCGTCAAAAATGATGACTGCCTGAACCATTTCGTCGACGTCGTCGCGCAGGGTGCTAATCACCTGTCCCGTGGACATGGGCCGGGCGTCTTCGTCCTCCGGCAGCGGCCGCGAACCCGGCATGCTGAGAATTCGCGCCATCATATTGCGCATCATCAGCGCCATTCCATGCTGTGTAAAGTTAACGAATGCCATCACCGGAATGTAGAGCGTAATTACCAGTAGCGCGGCGTGCAGCAATTGTAGGCCGGCTGCACTCCAGGCGTCGATAGCCAGCCCGCCCTCGCCGGTCAGGCCGTTGAAGAACGCGCGCAAAATCAGGCCCGTAGCGGTTAGCAACGTAAAATGGACCGTCACCCCAGTCAGATCGGTGGCATAATAGCGCGGCCGGAAGCGCATCAATTCCCAAAAGTAGCGCCAGGTCGTCATTTCAGGCTAGCGCCTCCTCAATGCCGATCGTTAACAAGTGATAAAACAGTGAGTCAGGATCATTAGCCAGCGCCTGCTGCGCCCCGTGCTCCGCTACGCACCCGCCTTCCAGTATCATAATCTCGTCTGCGCGTCGCACCGTCGCCAGGCGATGGGCGATGATAATCGCCGTTCTATCCCTCAGCAGGCGATCCAGAGCGCGCTCAAGCAGCCCTTCCG
>JAICPS010000618.1 GCA_025929715.1 Anaerolineae bacterium
GCGCGATATTGGCGTGCTGGAAGAGCAGATCAATTATTTGTGCGCCGGCATCAACCACATGGCCTTTTATTTGCGCTTCGAGCGCGATGGGCAGGACCTGTATCCGCTTATCCGGGCCGTGGCCGAAGAAGGGCGTGCGCCGCGCTGGAACCGCGTGCGCTACGATATGCTGCAGCGGCTGGGTTATTTTGTCACCGAATCGAGCGAGCATTTCAGCGAGTACGTGCCGTGGTACATCAAAGATGGGCGGCAGGACCTGATCGACAACTTTAATATCCCGCTAGACGAATACATCTCACGATGTGAGATACAGATCGAGGCCTGGGAAAAACTGCGGCGCACGCTGGAGGATGAGGACCAGGCGCTGAGCGTGACGCGCAGCCATGAATACGGAGCGCGGATCATTCACAGCATGGAAACGAACACGCCGCGCGTGGTGTACGGCAACGTGGCCAACGAGGGACTGATCGACAATCTCCCGCAAGGTTGCTGCGTGGAGGTGCCCTGCCTGGTGGACGCCAACGGCATTCAGCCCACGCGCTTGGGCGCGTTGCCCCCGCAACTAGCGGCCCTGATGCAGACGAATATCAACGTGCAGTCGCTGACCGTGGAAGCGGCGCTAACCGGCAAGCGTGAACATATTTATCACGCGGCCATGCTGGATCCGCACACGGCGGCGGAGCTGGATCTGGAGCAGATCTGGTGCCTGGTGGACGAGCTAATTGAGGCGCATGGGGAGTGGCTGCCAGAGTATGTTTAGTACTTTCCACATGCAATACGCAAGCTCAGAACAGCGTTCATATGCGACAATCTGTCGTGTGGGAAAACGGTGGGCCACGATAAGCTAACAGGGCGTTGGCATTGACCAATTGGTAAAGACGGTCCTGTCTCGCCGTTAACTGGTGATACTTCGAGGGGTCGGATTCAACTTTTCGCTCGTAAATCAGGTAAGGTCATTTGAAGTCGCCGCCTCGTACGCCCCCATCCCGCCACTGACGTTGCGTACGTCCTCGAAGCCGTGCCGCAGGAGAATGCTGATAGCGGTGCTGGAGCGTTGGCCTCCGGAACATAGCACGGCGAGCGGAGCCTGGGGGTCGAGGCCGGCCGGCAGCTGATGCTCCAGATCGCGGTAGAAGATGTGGCGCGCGCCGGGGATGTGGCCTGAACCCCACTCGGCGTTGTCGCGCACGTCGAGTACCTCTATCGTGCCTTGCTCAAGCTGCTGGCGGAGATCGTAGGCGCTGATTTGCGGCACCGTGTACGTTGGCAATCCCGCCTCTAGCCAGGCATCCATGCCGCCGTCGAGGATGGCGGCGACGCGGCGGTCGAGGCCTACGAAAGCCAGTTTGTACAGGGCTCGTTGCGCCGCGGCCTCATTTGCGGCGACGAGGATGAGGGGCGACTGCTCGGGCAGAATCCACCCAACGCGTTGTTCGAATTGGCCGGTTGCCAACTGAATGTTATAAGCGCCGGGAATGTGGCCCGCGCCGAATTCTGCTTCATGTCGCGTGTCGAGGACGAGATGATCGTCCGCGATGCGCTGCCGGACCACTTGCGGCGAGAGCGCGGGCGCCTGCGGATCGGTCATCGGCTGTGGCTGGCGGCCCTGGTTGATGGCCACAATGTTGTCCATGTTGGCGGGGCGCGAGGGCTGGCCCTCGTTCATGTAGCCGATGAACGCGTCGCGCTCGTGGTATTGTAGGGCCGTGTTGTAACGCCGTTCGTAGCCCAGGGTGGTGACAAACTTGCCACTCGTAACGCGGCCTCAGGTGGAGCCGGCGACGTGGCCGGGGTAAACCTCCACAAAATCGGGGAGATCCTGCAGGCGGGCCACGGCCACGTCGTAGAGCAGCGCCGCGCCGTCGAGCCCTTCCTGGGCCAGATCTGGCCGTGATAGGTCGCCTACGAGAACGAAGTCGGCTGTGAGCAGGAACCAGGGCTCTTCGCCGCGGCTGGTGTCGGTGACCAGCAAGTTGATCAACTCAGGCCGGTGGCCGGGCACGTGGATCACATCCAGCGCGAGCTCGCCCATCGTCAAGCGCTCGCCGTGCTGCAGCCACTGCGCCTCGTAGGTGACGTCGCTGTCTTCGTGCATAAGCAGGCTGGCGCCGGTGGCCTCGGCCAGGCGGCGGGCGCCGGAAACGTGGTCGGCGTGGCTGTGCGAGTCGATGACGTAGCGGATCGACGCCCCTTTGCGCCGCGCCACCTTCAGGTACGGCGTGATGTCCCACAAAGGATCAAAAACGGCGCACTCGCTGGTGGCGGCAGCGCCGATGATGTAGGCAGCGCATCCCATTTCTGCGCGCACGAGTTGTTCAAGCCACATGGGAACCTCCGTTACGATTTAGTTTAAACGGTTGGGGTCCCGTATTCAAGCATGAATCATGGCAGGTCATGTTTGAGCGGACGCGCTGCAAGACGAAGAGCGGACGGTGTCCGTCTATCCTTTAACTGCTTTTGAAATCACGAGTTTGTATGGAACAGCAATCGAGTTAAGGAGACGAACTGATGGGAACGGTGTTTGTAACAAAACCTGTTGTAGCAGATCGACCGCAGAAACTGCGCGGTGCTTTTGGAGGCGAAATCATTCTGCCGGGAGATCGCGGTTATGAAGAAGCGCGCCAGGTGTGGAATGGGATGATCGACCGCCGCCCGGCGCTAATCGTGCGCCCGGCGTCGACGGCGGACGTGGTGTGGGCCGTAAAGTATGCGCGCGACTATGACCTA
>JAICPS010000716.1 GCA_025929715.1 Anaerolineae bacterium
TTTCTTCGCGTAGGGATTCCGGAAAGGGTTTCAGGAACTCTCACATTCTGAGACGGCTGTCGATGAGCGATCTCGCGGTGATGTCCTTCAGCGCCACCGTGCCGCAACCGACCATCGCGAGCCGCAGCTCGGTATTGAGAATCTGCAGCACACGTTCGACGCCGGCCTGGCCGAACGACGACAGGCCCCAGATGTACGGGCGGCCGATGCCGACGGCCGTGGCGCCGAGCGCCAGCGCCTTGAACACGTCGGTGCCGCGCCGCACGCCGCCGTCGAGCAGTACTGGTATGCGACCACCCGCACCCTGCACCACTTCCGGCAGTGCGTCGATCGTGGGACGGCCCGTTTCGGTGGCACGGCCGCCATGGTTCGACACGATGATGCCGTCGGCGCCGCTGCTCACCGCGAGGGTGGCATCGTCGGCGCTCTCCAGTCCTTTGATCACCACCTTCATCTTCGTGACGTCTCTTACCCGCTTCACGAAGTCCCACGTCAGCGTGGCCGACGTGAGCGTCACACCCTTCATGTCGATACCCGTGAACATCGGCTTGATGCCAGCGGCGCGTCCGTCACCTCCAGGGCCAGCCGCGCCGTGACAGCTGGCGCATGCGCGCGTATCAATTCGCGCCATTCGCTGGTCTGTCTCGGTATTGCGGCCGGCCGGGAGATCGACGGTTACGGCCACCACGGGACATCCCGCCGCCTCGGCACGCTTCAGTAACTTCGCGGTGACGTCCCAGCTGTTCGTGGTGTAGAGCTGGTACCACAAGCCGCTGCCGCCTCGCGCCTTGGCGACATCCTCGATTGCCGTAGACGATTGCGTCGAGAGAATCTGCAGCTGCCCTCGCGCCTGGGCGGCGCGTGCCACGGCCAGCTCGCCTTCGGGATGGAAGGCCCGCTGACTGCCAACGGGACACAGCATCACGGGAGAAGTGAACCTCTGCCCGAAGAGCTCCATCCCCATGTCGATGCGGCTCACGTCGACGAACCGGCGCACGCGCAACTGATACCGATCGAAGCCTCGCGGATTTGCCCGGAGCGTCTCCTCGCCGTCTACGCCCGTGGCCATGTAGCCCCAGTGTGCGGGTGGCAGCACCCTGTGCGCCATGGCTTCGAAATCGTAAACGTCCAAGGCGTCGGCGGCGCTCGCCAGGGTCGCGGCGGCCCCTTGCCCGGTGGGAGCTTGGGTGAATGCCTCGAGGAAGCCCGGATACGCAAGCAGCAGTGGGCTGCCGGCCAGGAATTTCAGGAATTCGCGGCGATCGGACATGAAGCCTCCGTCTGAAGTATTCGAGGGCATCCGATAAGGGTGATTCAGCCGATCACGTTATTCCAAACAAGCAGGCTCATGAGTATAAGGGCAGAACCAGAGGGCTGACGCGATTGCGCTCGAGTAACGCCGCAGCGCTTAGAAGGAGGAGTCTCGGAGATTCTCCACGCGCTGAAACTCGAAAGACGCTCGCGGCGAGTGACATTTCGAGTGACCTTACGCCAGCAAAATCAGAAAACAGCGGCGAACAACGGCAAACAATCGAAAGCAGTGGAAAGTCGCGGTCCGACAGAACATCAATCAATTCAACAACTTCCACACTCGTACGCTATCGTTCAATTGAAAACGTCGACTTCGTCACCCATTCATCAGATCTCGCCGTCTTTCATGAGCAAATCCCTCGATTCTGAAGCCGATTGCGCCCAAGTGACACGTCGCAACGACATTCTGACTCGCGAGTCCAGCAAACGCTGCCGGCTCGATGGCCGAAGGAGTCACGAGGGAGCAGCTGCCGGGTCGGTTAACCCTTGGCGACCAGCGATGACACTCGAGATGACTGACCAAAGACATGGCCATGCGCGCACTGGCGGCAGCCGTTGGCACACGGGGGATGTGTAGCCCGCGCTCGCTTTCTGTTATTGAACGGTTTCGTGCTCGAGTGTAATGTCCTCGCTGTCAAACCTGACATTGCGTGGAATCTGCAACGAGATTCGGATAGCCCGAGGCTCAGAACCGATGGTTTTGGGGATTGCAACTTCGATCAGGGAGGGGTGAACACATGTCTGAAGCCAACAAA
>JAICPS010000442.1 GCA_025929715.1 Anaerolineae bacterium
AGGGTAAACGGAGGGCGCGGCGTGCCGCCGATTTCTCCCTCCACGAAATCGCCGCTGAATATTCGCAGCACGTCGCCCAGTAGATAGGTCAACATCAGAGCTACCCATAGTGCTGAAAGGATTATCCTTGTATCTGGCATCGTCCGACCGTTCCTCTTCTTCATCATTGATGGCTGCTATTGACCTTCATCGTCGATGGTGATGACTACTTTTCCGCGGGCATGTCCCTGGCCGTAATAGCGGAGCGCTTCGGCGACGTCGCTCAACGGGTAACAGCGATCGATCACGGCGGCTATTTTGTCCGCTTCGATGAGGTCTCTCACGAAATCCAGATCCTTGTTTGGCTCCACGAGCATCGCGCCCAGTTTCTTATCTCCAAACACAGAGAGGAGCGGTCCTAAGAGCAGCGCCTGGAAGGTCTGCGTCATGTGGCCTCCGGTCGCGACATAGATGCCGCCTGGGCGCAATGCTCGCCGGTAGTCGAAGATCGAACGGAATCCCGCAGTAGCCACAATCAGATCGTACCGCTGGCCATTCGCGGCGAAATCTTCTCTGGTGTAATCAATGACATGGTCTGCGCCAAGCGAGCGCACCATATCCAGATTTCTCGTGCTGCAGACGCCGGTCACTTCCGCCCCGAAATTTTTGGCAAGCTGCACGGCAAATGTGCCAATACCGCCGGAGGCGCCGTAAATCAGAACTTTATGTCCCGGCTGAATTTGCCCCCTGTCCTTCAGGGCCTGCAGGGCGACCAGCGCCGCTTCCGGGACTGCCGCGGCTTCTGGGAACGACATGTTAGCCGGCTTCCGGGCCAGGGCAGTCGCAGGGGCGCATACGAACTCGGCAAAAGTGCCTCTGCCACAGTCGGATAGGTCCCCGTACACCTCGTCGCCCGGCTGAAACTGATGGACGTTTTTGCCAACTGCTTCGACCCGTCCCGCCACGTCACTTCCGAGTCTATTTTGGTTTGGCTTGAACAGACCGGTGAAGAGACGACCCACGAACGGTTTTCCCGTCACCAGTATCAGATTCGAGTAGGTCACGGATGCCGCCTGAACTTTCACCAAAACGTCATCATCGCCAGGGACCGGCTTCTGGATCTCTTCCAGTTTCAGCGAATCGGTGGGGCCGTAATCGGTAGATAGAACTGCTTTCATTAATTTGCTCCAAAACTGTTGTCTGGTGTCAATTCAGCTGCTACTTCTTCCTTGCTGGCTTCGACGCGGATGACCGAGAGCAACGGCAAGCCCAAATCACGCACCTTTCGCAGCAATCCAAACAGGGCCGCCTGGTCGATCACTGCACCGGTCATGCGCGTAGCGCCGTTGTCCTCGAGTGTGAGCGCCATACCCTCAAACCAGTCGGCCCATTGAGAACCGAGTTGACCCTTGATTCTGATTTGATAGACCACCGCCTGGCCTGCTTCGGAGTCGGGGTCACGTTTGCCTGGCGACACGCTATTTCTCCGGCCACAGGGGCTCTGGCACGGTAAAACCGAGGTTGCCCTGCCAGCTATTGCGTGCCGCTACCTCGTGCACCGGCTTGCGGGCGCCGACGCCCCATCTGCCGCTGGGATACCCCATGGTTACCACGCCGTGCATGACCCAGCCGGCGTCTTTGGGCACGCCGAGGATGTCGCACACCTCAGCCGCAAAGAAGCTCTGCAGCATACCGGTCAGGGTCGAGCCGACCCCTTCTGCCCGGGCCGCGAGCATTGCGCTCCACAGCGCCGGGTAGATGCCGCTGCCCTCTGGGGTGCGGCCGAAGCCAATCAGCAATAATGGAACTTCGGCAAAGTGATGGGCTAGATGAACGCCCGAGCGCACCATGCGCCCCATCTGGTTATCGGCCTTAAGCAGGTCGCCAAGGGCGTCGCCAATACTCCCGCCAACCAGGCGCTCAAATCCCTCCCGGTAAAGAGGCGCAAGCTGAGACCTGATTTCCGGGTCGTCCACCAGGATGAATCGCCATTCTTCGCCGATGGTCGGCGCGTGTATGGCGGCGTCCAGGATACGCGCCTGCACCTCGTAGGGAATCGGGTCTGGCTTCAGCCGCCGCATCGCCCGGGTCGTATACAACGCTTCGTAGATATCCATCACGTCCTCCAAATTCTCAATATGGGAGTAGCATACGGGCCATGCCTGTTCAGGCATAGACACGAAAGTGTTGTTTGAGGTGTTGTTGTCGGACGAGCGAGAGAAATTGGAGCGGGAGCTAATGAGATTAAAGCGCCGTTTCAGATGTTCGAGAACTTTGTGCGCCGACGGATCCCCGCGCTAGAAGAGACCTAACTCGCGGGCGCGCGCCACCGCTTCCGTGCGCCGGTGCACCTGCAGTTTGCTATAAATCTTCCGGTTGTGCCCTTTCACCGTGTCTAGGGCGAGGAAGAGTGTCTCGCCGATCTCACGATTTGAGAGTCCCTGGGCAATGAGCTGCAGTACCTCCAGTTCGCGCTCGCTTAACGGCTCGGTAAGCGGCTGCACGGGGGCGGCGGGCAGAAGAGAGCGCTCAATGCGTTTCTGCTGCTCAGCTTCAAGCGCCCGCAATAGCTCACTGGCATAGGCAGGGCTGGCCCCGCGCGAAACTGCCTGCGACAGAAGTTGAGCCATCGGCGGCCCTTCGTCGACAAAGAGGCGGGTGAAGCCGCCCGGTTCTGCCAGGGCCAGCGCATCGCCGAGCGCTTGCACAGCTCTGTCCTTTTCGCCATGCGCCTGCAAGGCGACAGCCTGCAGCACCATTACCTGGAGTTGCTCGTCCGCCCAGCGCTTTTCCTCCACCTCCCCACGCAATCGCTCCAAAATGTCCAGGGACGAGGACGTATCGCCCTGCGCCAGGTAGACGCGAGCCCGGCTGAGCGGCAGATCGTGCGCCTGGGCCACATGCGCGGCGGCCGCCAGATGGCCCTGGCGCAGCAAGGTCATTACCTCTGCGGCCGCGACGTCGGGAAGCCGGTGCACAAAGTCCGGGTGGCGCGCGGACCGCCGGGCCCGAGCCAGAATAGCGGCAGCGGCCGACACATCTCCCTGGGCCAGCTTCACGCGGGCAAGAAACACCTCGCAGATGATGAACCGGTCAATCCGGCGATCGTACTGCCGCGCCAGCTGAAGCGCCTGCCGCGTGTGGTGTTCAGCAGCATCGAGGTCGTTCCATTGATAGTAAATGCGGGCCATTCCGAGATGCGGTTCGTGGATAATCTGAAGCGGCTGATCGCCTGCCAGTTCCAGAACTTGCCGGTAGATATCCGCCGCCTGGGTCAGCCGGTTTTCCGCTTCCTCCACATTACCCAAGCCGATCGTCGCCAGGATAGTCGTGAAGATATTTCCGGCCGCCTGGCCGAGAGAAACGGCTTCAGCCAGCGGGCCGCGGGCGGCGGCAAAATCCCGCCGATAGATGTGCGCATACCCTAAGACCCAGTGCGCGTTAGCGCGGAGAGACAGGTTGTTCGGGGATAGGTACTCGAGCGCGCGCCGCGCCTGCTCAATCATGGTGTCTGGCTGGTACCGGGTGAGTGCGAGCACCGCCCTGGCCACGGCAATTCGTCCTTTAAGGAGCCGGCTCTTCTCGTCCGCATTGGCGGCCAGCTCGGCGTCTTGCAAGGCGGCTTCTGCGGCGTCTAGTTTCTCTTCCACGCCGGTCGTCTGGCCAATGACCAACAGCAACGAGGCATGCCGCCACCACAGCCAGGGCCTGGCATCGAGGACTGTCGCCGGCAGCGACGCCAGCCAGTCCACGACTGACGTTACCGCTCCCCGGAAATGGAGTGGAATCCCCTCCCCATCGATAAGGCGCTCCGCGCGCTCCATATCTTTGGCGGCAGCCGCGTGGTGAAAGGCTTCTATCTCCAGGCCGTTGTTTTCGTACCACTGGCTGGCGCGGATGTGCAATACGTTCACGTGCTGCTCCGCGTCCTCAAACGAGGAGGCTAATTCCTGATGGAGTCGCTGCCGCAGCAAGTCGGCAAAAAGATGATGATAACGGTACCAGCGCCGCTCGCTGTCCAGGGGAATGAGGAAAAGGTTGGCCCGCTCCAGGTAGGCCAGCGTCATCCGGCCCGAAGCGGCGGAGTTGCCCAGGACCGCGTCACATAAGGGAGCGCACAGCCTGTCCAGAATTGAGGTGTGCAGCAGGAAGGTCTGGATATCATCAGGCTGCTGTTCCAGCACTTCCTCCAGC
>JAICPS010000060.1 GCA_025929715.1 Anaerolineae bacterium
ACGCGAGCTTCGCTGTAGGGGAGGCGATGACACATTTCGTGGGCCAGATAATCGACGAGTTGCGACGGGCCGTGCAGGTAGTTCCAGTGGCCCAGCGGCGCGGGCTCGCGGAGAGGAGCGGAAGGGGCCTGAGGCGCCAACAAGCCGTGGCTGAGCAAGCGTTGCAGGGTCAGCTCGGGCAGCGAAACGTGCGTGGCGCCGCTGGCGGCGAGGCGCTGCAGCATCTGCTCGAAAGGTAGCCCGGCGCGAATGGCGGCGTCCGTGGCGTCGTCGAAATCGACGCAAATCGCGACACGACGTTGCTGCTGCTCCCATCGATATCGCCGCTGCAATACGCGCCCGGCAGCCACACTGCCGGCCAGGGTCATTCCCAGGGATAGAAGGCCGGAAAGTTTCAATACGGACTCCGGGGGGTTGCATGGATGATGTTGCGCCGAATTGCCGGGAAGTGGCGCGAATGACGCAACTGTTTCGCAGCAGGTCGCCCGATTCGATGCATTTCTTGTTAGTTGAACCTCTGTAACAACTGGCGGCCGGTGTCGCTGCGCGTTATTTGCAACGCCGTCTGCCACACGCGCAGCCGCGTTGCAGTGTTGGGCGCCCAGCGCGCCGTCTCGGCGCGAGCGCGCAAGCCGTGCAGAAGCCGCTGCCAAGTGTTGGTCCAGCGTGTCTGCTGCGTCCGCTGTAAAATCGTCTCCAGATCTAGACGCGTGATGTGGCGACGTAAGGCAGGAGGTATATCCTGCCCCAGCTCGGCCAGAACACCGGGCGGCACAGGCGCGTGCAGCAGACGCTGCGCCAGGAAGAGCGCTGCCAGCGTGTAGGGCGTGGCGCGACAGGCACGCGCGCGTTCTACGAACAGATCCCAGCGCAGCTCCTGATCTTTGACGAGCACGAGGAGATCGGCGAGCTGTACGAGCGCCGGAGCGCCCATGATCAGGTGAAACGTGAAATGAACGCAAAGGTGAAGTAGTAGATCTTCGGCGGCCAGGACGCGGGCCGGCTGATTACCCAACTTCTCAGTCACAGCCCTGGAGCGTACACCTGGCGTGATGTCCACTTGCAGGCCGTACCACGATTCTTGTAATGAGACGTGGGGCTCCACGGTGCGGTCTCCGACCGCCGATAGATATGGATTGGGCGTCGCGCCGTCGTGGCCCTGGCGGCGAAAGGTGCTGGTGTGCTTAGTCACGCCCGCGCCAAGCTCCGCAGGCTTATGGCGTTGCTCGTAACCCAACGCGCGGAAGATGGCGGCAACGCGGGCCATCTCTGTTTCCTCAAACAACAGATCGATGTCATTCATAGGACGCAGCGCGGGCTCTGCATAGAGGCTGGCCGCGAGGTGCACGCCTTTGAGGGCGATGGGCCGCACCTGGTGCGCGGCGCATGCCACGAGAATCTCACCAAGCTGGACGAAAATGGCATGGTTGCGCTGCGCGTGCGCCTGATGGGTCACGGCAAGCTTGGCAGCGGCGCCCGCCGGAATCTGAATTTGCCAGGTGTGCAGACGGTAGTGCAACTGAGGCGCCAGGCCCAGCACGATGGCGCGCACGGCGAGATCATCCCAGTCAAGCTGCACCTGCTCGCAGGCCTGTAACCAGGGTGCAGGCGAGTTCCGAGGACGCAGCGCCGCCAGCAAGAGATGGGTGGTGTCCAGGGCCGAAGTCAAAGCGTTACTCGATTCAACCGGTACTTGAATTGTTGGTGGACCAGATGCCCAAAGGGAGGCACGCTAAAAGCCTGGATGACAAGTAGTTAACGCTCGATACGTCTAAACTGGCTAACGGTGGATACGACGACTAGTGCGAGCTAAAGGTAACCTGAGTCAGATCTTCGTGCTTAGTGAGTTCTGGTTTTTCGTACATAGGATCCTCCATAATGGGAAAGCAAAGTCAGCCTGGTTAGCGTACCTCCCTTTGGTCACGCGAGTCCCGTCGCAATTATTATGTCGTAGTCATGCTGCGAAAAGTTACGGAAATGGCAGCGTACAGGCAGCTGGTATTTGTGGCATTGTATGATAAGCTGCGTGGGGCTGTCAATGAGAGGTCTCGGCGGATGCGCTCAGATGAAGTTCAGGAAACGCGGCGTTCCCAGCCGATAGGCCGTCCCATCATACTGCGCCCAATACCTACCAGCGCCATCAACATATCTACAATAAAGTATACGGGCGACAACGGCAGACGCATCCATAGTTGTCGTGGCGCGTGGTCCAATTGTAGGGTCAGGATAATCTGCACGAGCGGTGTAATGAGCGCGAACGGCAAGACGCGGCGGCTGAGGCGCGCCGGCAAGCGGGTAGCATCGCCAAGGAGAGCTATCGCAACAGTTGCTGCCAACGCCGCTCGATCGACGTAGCCCAGCGAAAAGAGAAGAAGTTCCAGGCGTAGCGTCCAGGGGAGCGAGTGGGCGCGCCAGATAGTCGATGCCTGACTTTGTGTCACTTGCTGGAAGCCGCCCGCCCAGCGCACGTGCTGGCGCCAGTAGGCCGACACCTGTTGCGGCGCAGCGTGCTCGGCGACGGCGTGCGGCGTATAGCGCGTCTGCCAGCCGGCGCAGACCAGTCGCACGGTCAGATCGCTGTCTTCCAGCAGAGCCCCGGCGCGAAAGCCACCGACCTGGACCAGCGCGTGGCGACGGTAGAGGCAGTTTGAGCCCAGAATAGCCGGGGCCAGTCCCAGCCGATCCTTAGCCTGCTGCGTGAGCAACTGGTGCACCATGTTTTCGAAGGCAACGTAGGAAGCGGTGGGGGACGCCAGGGAGTTCGAGAGAGCACGCCGGCCGGAAACGGCGGCGACGCGCGGGTCGCGACAGGCAGCGACCAGACACTGCAAGGCGCCGGGCCGCGGGCGCTCGTCGGCGTCGAATATGGCTATCAGGTCGCCGTGCTCGAAGCGGGTCAGGGCTGTGTGGAGCGCCGCAGCCTTGCCTTGCGATTGCGGCAGGTGTAGAAGATGCCAGTTGGGCCGTTCCTGAACTGCGTTCGCGCATAAAGTGGCGCCACCGTCTCTTGAGCCGTCGTCGACGAAGACGACTTGCAGGTGTTGATCCGGAAAGTCCAGCCTCTGTAATGCTTGCAGCAGTCCTGGTAGGGTGGCGGCCTCATCGCGAAAGGAGACGAGAAGGAGGACAGTCTTTTCTGGCTCGTCTACGTTTTGCTGATATGGGTTCGTATTCGGCGCTTCAGGGCCGGAGAGGGCACTAAGGTGCCTACTACGAACGGAAACTAGGGTGAACAGCCAACGGCGCACGGTGAAAATGCACAGGATTATCAGTGGCAAAAGGTCAACGTACTGAGGCACTTTCGACAGCAAGAGAGAGCTTGATAGAATCCGGCGACGTCGCATCCGGACTTTTTATCAGAGTTAGGACGGCCAGCCAAGCAGTGACTGGCCGGGTGACAACCGAAATGTCTACCCTGACGCGTGAAGAGCAATTCTTGTGGCGATGCGCCCGTACGTGGCGACAACCGCGGCCGTTAGACCATGCCGATCTCGACTGGGATCGGGTGGTGCAGCTAGCGGTGGCCAATCGCATGGGTCCGTTGTTGCAACGAACGCTCGAAGATAGCGGCGACCTGTCGCAGCTGCCAGGCGCCGCGCAGCGAGCGTTACAGCGTGATGTGGCCATTTACAGCTATCGGACTCGCCTGTTTTCGCGGGAGTTGCAGCGCTTTTTGAAGCTGGCCGATAGGCGCGATCTTCCTGTCGTCGTACTCAAAGGATTGTGGCTGTCGCTGAAGATATACGGGCAGGCCAATATGCGACCGGGGGGCGACATCGACCTCCTGCTGCGTCAGAGAGACGTCCGCGCGGCGCTCAACATTCTGGACTATGAGATGGGCTACGGACGCTGGTGGCGCCCCATTCTTGACGACAAATACTATGCACGCCACCATCTTCACCAGCAGCGCTGCAATATGGGACGGGCAGTGTGGTTCGAGCCCCATTGGCGTCTGGACCACCCATACACCACGCTGACCATCGATTATGAAGCGATGATTGCGCGCAGCCGGCCGTCTTATCTGATGGGTGAGCCAGTACGCGAGCTGGCGCCACCGGACCTTTTGCTCTGCCTGGTGATACATCTGGCTAAGCATGCCGTTTACCTGTCCACCGTGCTCGCGCGCCCAGACCTGCCACGCCTGATCCTTGCCGACGGGATGCTGATGTACTTTGTGGACGTGGCAGAAGTGTTGCACCTTCACACCGGCGAATTAGATTGGGATTGCGTGGTCGAGCAGGCGCACGGCGCCGGGACAGCGACGATGTTGGGCGCGGTATTGCACATCTGTGCGCAACACCTTGATGCACCAGTTCCTGAGCACGTTCTGGAGGCGCTTCCGGTCAGCGCGCCGGACCGGCTATCAGGGTGGCTGATGCAGGGAATGGCCGGTTACCTGCTTGACCTCTACCAGGGCAAGCGGCGGCGCGGACTGTGGCCGTTTCTCGCCGGCTTTCAAGAAACAATTATCTTTCGCCCCATCCGACTGCTGGACCTGCTCCATTATTGTCTGCCCGGAGACGATTATTTGCAGCGTCGTTATCGAACCGCGCCGGCCGGCGCCTCTGTGCGACATTTGCTGCGGGCGCTGGCACAATACATTCGTCTGGCCCTGGATACTGTGATCTACACCTGGCGTCGCGAGCGACGGTTGCGCCGGATGAACCGGGAAGAGTTGGACCGCTGTGATGCGCGTTATGACCCGCTTCTGGGAGACGATTCTGTATGAGCGGTAGCACCGGATGGGCGCCGGCTGTTCTCCCGGCGGCTCTAACCCGTCTTCTGGCACACTCTTCGCCGGTCGCGCGGCAGACCGCCTTCATTTTTCTCGCCGACGGCGCGGCTAACCTGCTAGATTACGGCTTCCATATTTACCTAGGACGTAGCCTGCCGCCGCAAGATTTCGCCGTCGTCCAGACGATCAACGCCGCGCTACTGATCATCCTGACCGCGGCCGGCGTGTGGCAGCCGGTGGTGGCGCGTTTTGTGGCCGAAGGAGCGAGTCGCGCAGGACAAGATGGACGACCATTGGCAACGGCCGCACCCACCTTCCAACATTACTTCCGGCTGGCGATAATCGTGGGCATCGCCCTGACGCTTATGTCGTGGCTGGCTCGTGAGGCGATAGGTGGCGGGCTCAATGTGCCCTCGGTCGCTGTCGTCGTCGCCGCCGCGATACTGATCGCGGGCCTGGCGCGGCCTGTGGTTGCCGGCGTGTTGCAGGGTCAGCAACGCTTTGTGGCATTCGGCCTCACGCGGAGCGCCTTCGCCGCGGGACGCCTGCTGCTGGCGCTGATTCTAGTCGGTGCGCTGGGCGGCGGCGCGCTGGCTGCGGTGGCGACGATGCCGCTGGGGGCCATTTTCGCCCTGGTGCTGGGGCTAGCGTTCCTCGGTCGGGCAGTCTGGCAACCGGGCCCCGCGCTTTCTGTCGCCACGCGCCGCCTGGGCTGGCGCCTGTCGGCGGGCGCGCTGCTGGCTTACGTTTCATATATGGCGCTGCTAAACGTGGACCTGATCTGGGTGAACCGCTTTTTCGAGGCAGAGGTCGCCGCCGACTATGCCACAGCCGTGCTGCTGCGTCGAGTGATTTCCTTATTGCCGGGCGCGGTCATTGTGGTGGTCTATCCGCGTATCGCAGCGCTTGCCGAGCAAGGCAGATCGCTGGACCAGACTCTGTTCAAAGCAAGTGTTGCCATTGCAACGACCTCACTGAGCATCAGCGCGCTATATTTCGCGCTGGGAAGGCCGATAATTGGCCTGAGCTTTGGCGCGGATTATCTGTCCGCGGGACCGCTTCTGGGCTGGTTAGGGCTGGGCATGACAGGTTATGCCTTGGCGGCGATGTGGATGAACACTTTCCTGGCGACGCGCCCTGCGCCCTTTATAGGCCTGCTGCTCGCCACCACCGTTGCGCAGGTGGGGCTGTTTGCCTGGCGTCACAACACAATCGCCGAAATTATGGGTATCTTCGGAGCAGCGGGCTGGTTCCTGGCAGGCGCCGGAATGATCCTTTACATGGCATGGCTGCGCCCGCGCACTGCCAGCGCGGCGGTAGAACAAACAGACAGATGAGCGATTCCGACATTTTCGAATCCTGGGGCGAGAATCTTCAAGATTTCTGGGGGCGGCGTGACTCTGCTCCTACTTTCCGACGCTCGTTCCACCTTTTTGGCTGGCCTGTGCAGCTGACCAGCAACCTGGAAGTAGTGCTTCAAGCCGTCGATGCCTCGTTGCCGCTCTTTTCCCGGGCGCCGGCTCGTTTGGGCAAAACGTTGCACGTGCACGTCATCGTGCGCGAAATGCCCGACGATCCTGGGCCCGTGCCCGAAGATCTTTTCACGCGTATCCAATACAGTGGCTATGAAAATTGGCTGGCAATGCACCTTGGTCCTTGGGGCCTTGCCCACATGGCGATCGACGAGGGCAGGGCTATCGTGGTTATCGCGCCCTCGCTGGCGGCGGCGCCCGGACGACTGAGCCGTTACGTCCTGAACACGATCTTTCTCAATTTGCTGGAGAACCGGGGCTTCAGCATGCTGCACGCCACCAGCCTGGTGCGCCACAGCAGGGCGATACTTCTGTTAGGAGAGCATAACAGCGGCAAGTCGAGCACCGCGCTGCACCTGGCGCTGAGCGGCTATGAGTTCGTTGCCGATAGCATGATTTTCGTGTCGCCTGTCGCCGGCAATATGGAGTTGCTGGGCTTCCCGGTGGGCCTGGCAAAAGTGCGCCACGAAATGTTACAGGCATTTCCTCAGATAGAGCCACTATTTGAGCGTGAGATCACGCGCGAAGAGATCAAATTTGGCGTAGACTTGCGCCGGCTACCGGGGGTGACCGTGCGTGAAGAGGCTATCATCACGCCCTTCGCTATCGACCTCTTTCTCTTAGAACGCCACGAGGGTCGCGAAACGCTCTTCTCGCCCGCCGGCAGGGAAGAAACCATGCGCGCCATTTTTCGCAACAGCGCTTACTGGCACTCGGCGGCGTTCTGGCAGCAACATCTGGCGCGGCTGGAACGATTGCTGGAGGTTGCGCGCTGCCGTCATCTGCTGCTGGGTAGCGATGTGGGGAGCTTGCTGGCGGCGCTTGAAGGTTGACGCGCTAACCGGGCCCGGTTACAGTCGAGAGTGTGGAGTGTAGAGTGAAGAGTGTGGAGTGAGAGTGTATTGAACGAAAGTAATGGAGCGCAGCGGCTAAACGGCGTCAATGGCGCCTATATCCATAATGGTCATTTATCTCAGGGACAAGGGGCAATCGTCATCCTGGGTGGCGGCGTTGCCGGCCTGGCGAGCGGCCTGGAACTGGCGCGCCGGGGCTTGCAGGTCACTATATTGGAGCAAGCCGGCGAGGTCGGCGGACTGGCGCGCACGGTCACTCACCAGGGTTACCGTTTCGACATCGGGGGCCATCGCTTCCACAGCCACAACCCTCGACTGTTGCGCTGGTTACGGGAGTTGTTGGGCGACGACCTGCTGCGTGTCTCGCGCCGCAGCCACATTTACCTGCAGGGACAGTACGTCACCTACCCGCTGCAATTTCCGGGCGCACTGGGCATCTTCGGGCCGCGCCAACTGCTGCAAGTGCTGAGCAGTTACGCCGCTGCCCGCTGGCAACAGCGAACGGCGACCACTGTGGGGGTTTCATTTGAAGATTGGGTCGTTCAACGCTTCGGCCGCGCGCTCTACGAGATCTACTTCCGACCCTACACGGAAAAAGTGTGGGGCATCCCGTGCCACGAGCTTTCGGCCGATTGGGCTGCCCAGCGCATAAGCCTGCCCGACCTGTGGGCGACGATGCGCCGCACATTGTACGCCGGTCGTCGTCCCCCGGCGACCATTGTCTCTGAATTTTATTACCCACGATATGGCTTCGGCATGATCCCGAAGCGGCTGGCGCAAGCGCTGCTGAACGCCGGGGGCAGCATCGTAACCAACGCCTCGGTCCGCTCTGTGACGCCGGTCGGCGGCGACCTCGCCGGCGGTTATACAGTGAGCTACGGGACGAATAGTGGTCAGGGCCAGCTCCGGGCCGATTGTGTCATCTCTACTATTCCGCTGAACGCCTTGTTACGAGCGCTGCCGCCAAATCCGGGGGCTCCGGCGGACGTGGGGCTGGACTATCGCGATCTGATCTGCGTGTTTCTGGCGATCGATCAACAGCGGGTGAGCCGCGACCATTGGACCTATTTTCCGCAGCGCGAGCTGATTTTTGGGCGCACCCACGAACCGGGTAATTGGAGCGCGGCGATGACGCCGCCGGGCATGACTTCGCTGGTGGCAGAAATCTTCACGGGCCGAGATGAGCCGACGTGGCACTCAGCCGACGATGTCATTGCAGCCAAGACGGTGACCCAACTGCATGCGCTTGGTTTCCTGTCCGGGGACCGCGTGGTCGACCGGCGTGTGTTGCGCGTCAAAAACGCCTATCCTGTCTACCGCCTGGGCTACAGAAACGAGTTGGAGCGCGCGCACAGATACCTGCAACAGTTCCCCGGCCTACACCTCGTCGGGCGCACGGGCGCGTTTCGTTATCTGAATAGCGACGGCGTCATCGAAGATGCGCTGACGTTGGTCGACTGGCTGTGCGGACAGGCGCCGGCCCAGGTCGAGGTCGGAGAGCATTACGTTGTCCCTTGAGTAACGATGACGAAATCCCTTTCCACGAAACTGGTCTCCGTCATTATTCCCGTTCATAACGGCGCAAGTACCCTGCACCGCTGCCTGGAGGCGCTGCAACAGAGCACTTATCGGCGCTGGGAGGCGATCGTGGTCGACGATAGGTCGGACGATGGGTCGGCGGAGATTGCCACGGCGCATGGATTTCGCGTCCTGCATGGCCATGCAGACCTGCATAGCGATGCAGGCGTGCACGGCGCGACAGGAATACGGGGGCCGGCAATGACGCGAAATCTTGGCGCGCGACAGGCTGGGGGCGAGATCCTGGTCTTCCTGGACGCAGACGTCGCCGTGCGGGCGGACACCATCAGCGAACTTGTAGCCACACTACAGCAAAGTCCACAGATAGCAGCCTGCTTTGGCTCTTACGATGCGCAGCCGGCGGCGGCAAACTTTCTGTCACAGTACAAGAACCTGCTGCATCACTACGTGCACCAGACCGGGCGGCGGGAAGCGACGACCTTCTGGGCGGGTTGCGGCGCGGTGCGGCAAGACGCGTTTTGGGGCGCAGGTGGCTTCGGCGGTGAATACGTCGAGCCGAGCATTGAAGATATCGAACTGGGAGAGCGGCTGCGGGAGCGAGGTTATGTTATTCGCCTCGCTCCGCACATACAGGTGACCCATCTTAAGCAGTGGAACGCGCGCAGCCTCTTACGGAGCGACATCCTGCAACGCGCGCTGCCCTGGTCGCGCTTGATCGTGCGCCGCCGCGTGCTGCACGACGACCTGAACCTGGGGCGTCGCCAGCGCGCCAGCGCCATCGCCGCCTGGACTCTGCCCCTTGGCCTGGTACTGCTACGTTTTATGCCTGGGGCGGGCCTGTTGATCCCGCTGTCTGTTGTGGCCTTGCTGGCGCTGAACGGGGGCTTTTATACCTTTCTGGTAGCCCGGCGGGGCCTAATCTTCACGGCAAAAGCGTTGGTCTGGCACTGGTTCTATTTTCTCTACAGCAGCGCGGTGTTCGCGCTGGTTTTGCTCGCGGCAGGCGCTAGTCTCATAAAAAATCTACCGCAGAGACCGCCGAGAACGCTGAGTTTCTAGAGATCGGGAGGGCTTCTAAAGATTTCTGTGCGATCTCCGCGGTTTTTCGAAGTGTTGAGTCGCTGATTTTGGCCTGAACGCTGCTTGCTTTATACTCGCCTCATGGGCTCATCACGTCGCATCATACACGTCGAAAGCGGACGCACCATCGTGCAGACCGCCCGCTGGTGTAACACCTTCGTCTGTAAGCTGCGCGGCTTTACGCTACGGCGCGAGCTAAAACCGGGGGAGGGGTTGGTTCTGGTGGAAAAACGCCAGAGCCGAGTAAGCACCGCGATCACCATGCTGTTCGTCTTCTTCGATCTTGGCGTGCTGTGGGTGAATGACCATGGGCGCGTGGTAGACACGGCGCTGGCGCGTCCGTGGCGACTCTCCTATACGCCACGGGCGCCGGCCCTTTACGCAGTTGAGGGCCACCCGAACATCATCGAAAAGATTAAGATAGGCGATCACGTTCGCTTCATTGAACTCACAGGAGAGTAATATGCAAAAAGAAGTCATTGCCACCAATCGGGCACCGGCAGCCGTTGGTCCGTATTCACAGGCGATTGCCGTCGGTCATTTGGTATACACGGCGGGGCAGGTGGCGCTCGACAAGAACACGGGCAAGCTGGTAGAAGGGGGTATTCAGGAACAAACGAAACAGGCGCTCGAAAATCTACAAGCGGTGTTGGAAGCAGCGGGCAGCAGTGTGCAGAACGTTGTCAAGACGACCGTCTTTCTGCACAGTATTGGCGACTATGCTGCTATGAACGAGGTCTACGCCCAGTATTTCAGCGGCAGCTCCCCGGCTCGGTCGGCAGTGGAAGTTGCCGCGTTGCCGCTTGGCGCTCTGGTAGAAATCGAGGCTGTGGCTTTGCGAGCAGAGTGACCGGCGCTTGTACGGTTACCTAATCGAGCGGGCCCAGAAAAACGTAACCGAGGCCCGACCTGGTCACGATGTAGTCCCACTCCCCTTTGACGCCTTTTAGCTTCTGGCGAAGCCGGTAGATGGCGACGTAAAGGCGATCTTCGCTGGCCTGTTCGGCAGGCCAGATACGTTGTAGCAGGCGTTCGGTGGGTATCACCCGCCCACGGTTGTTCACCAGAATGTCCAGCAATTTGGACTCCGTGGGCGTGAGTGGCACCGGTTCGCCATTAACCACCGCTTCTTGCGCCGAGAAGTCGATCTGCAGGCGTTCGTCGATGCGCACCATCGGATCAGAACGGTAGTCGAAGTTATCGACCCGGCGCAGGACGCGCTGTACCCGGGCGATGAGTTCGTTAACGTGAAAGGGTTTCACTATATAGTCGTCGGCATAACGTTCTAACCCTTCGACGACCATCCCCTCATGATCAACCGCAGTAAGAAAAATGACGGGCATATCACTCGACTCTCGGATTGACCGCGCCAGCTCGAATCCATTCATCTCCGGCATATTGACGTCTAACAAAGCCAGATGCGGCACACCGCGCCGGCGCATGACCAGCAGCGCCTCCTGACCCGATTGCGCAGTCAAGACCTCGTACCCTGCCTGCTCAAGAATGACCTGTAGCAGGGTGAGCATATTTTCGTTATCGTCTACCGCAAGTATTTGTTGTAGTTCCATTTTCCCAATACGACTGTAACAAAAACTGTACTCGACGAAAACCTTATCTGACAGGTGCGAGATTGCCGTTAATCTGCGAACGCACGCGCTCCGCAAACTCGCTCAGCATCATTGCCGTTGCGCCCCATACTTTGTGCGAATTGATCTGGAAAAAAGGCACCTTCATCGACATTCCGCCTCGTTCCCAGACTTCTTCCCCTCGCGAGCTGCCGTCCAGGATATTAGCCAGCGGCGCCTCGATAACTTCCGCAACTTCAGAGAGCTGTGGCACAAAGGCCGGCGTCTCTTCGCGCCATCCGACAAATGGATGTACCTCAAAATCGGATGGCGAAATGTAGAGGGGCGCCAGGCGGCCCAAAATTGTTATCGATTGCGGCTCGATACCTACCTCCTCAAACGTCTCGCGTAGCGCCGTCTCCTGCAGAGATTCACCCTCCTCGCGCCGTCCACCGGGCAAAGAGATCTGTCCGGCGTGTGCGGCGAGGTCCTCACGCCGGCGCGTCAACACGAAGGTGACCAGATCGTTGCGGCGATAGAGCAAGAGGAGTACCGCTCCCTGGCGAGCATCAGCCCGCCTACCGGACGGACGAACTGTAGCCCTGGGAATCGGCTTCATTCGCGATTGAGCCGCGACAGTGTCAAAGTGTGTAAGGTGCAGTGCCCGGCGAACTTCCTCTGGTGTCAGCAACAAGTCCTACCCGGTCATCCCTACGGCAAGGGCGCCTTAAAAGGCGCGCCTTAATAGGCTGCTTCCGGCCGCGGCTGGAAACGATAGCCCACGCCGCGCTCCAAAATAACATATTGGTGCTTTCCGCCTACTTCTTTCAACTTGCTACGCAGGCGATGCACGTAGACGTGGAGGCGATCTTCAAACGTAATCTCGCGCGGCCACATACGCCGTAACAAAAAGTCTGTTTCCACCGTCTCACCGCTGCTGCGCATCAAGATATATAGCAGACGAGCTTCTGTAGGCGTCAGAGAAGAGGTCACGCCTTCTTTGATCAGCTTGCGCGCCGGAAAATCGATACTGAGGCGAGGATCCACCTGAACCGGGCAAGAAGCCTCATAAGGGAACTCACCTACTCTATCCAATACCCGCCTAATGCGCGCCACCAGCTCGCTGGGGCTGAAAGGCTTTAGGACGTAATCTTCGGCGAACTGCTGGATGGCACGGACAACTGTGTTGGTTTCGTCCACTGCGGTCAACATGATTACGGGGAGATCGGAAAATTGATTTAGCCGCTCGCAGAGTTCGAAACCGTTCATGCCAGGTGGCATATACATGTCAACAATTGCCAGGTGAGGTAACCCTCTGCCGGCAATCTTCCTCAGCGCCTCTTCACCAGAGGTCGCCGTCCACACGTAGTAGCCTACCCTTTCCAACGTGTGCCGCAGTATCTGTAATGCTTCTATGCTGTCGTCGACGACAAGGATGCTTGGTGGCCCACCTCTGCCATTACTATTACCAATATTATGACCCTTTTCCATGATGTTGAGCGTCAATGTTGTTCGTATCACCGCTTCCATATTTTACCACATCCGTTACACTAAAGTAGATATGACAATTGTCCAGCTTGCGGCCGCGTGGTGCCTGGGAATCTGGGTCGCAGTCGACGGCGGCGGTACAAAGGGTCAATGGGCTGCCGGCGCCGTCATTTTTGCCTTCATTGCCTTAATTTTGCGTGATCGCCGCCAGATACGTCTTGCTGCGGTCTTCCTGGCTGTCTTTTGTGCAGGGGGCGTGCGGGCCAACTTTGCTGTCACACATATAAACGTAAATCATCTTGCTTTTTACGGCAATGACCCGGAAGTCACAATTTCGGGCATCGTCACCGGCCAACCGCGAGTTCGAGATGAGCGCGTAGACGTGCCAGTGCAGGTAGAGTCGCTGCACGGCGCTGGCGGTGTCGTGCAGGCAGTGCAGGGGCGCGTGCTGCTGCAGACGGCTCGCTTTCCGGTGCTGGAATATGGCGAACGCATCAGGGCCAGCGGCACACTGGAGGAGATCGAGAATTGGAACGACTTTGACTACCGCGAATATCTGGCGCGCCAGGGCATCTACCGGCTGATGCGCAATCCGCAACTCGTGCGCCTGGAGCGGGACGCGGGGAACCCATTTTTCCAGGCTGTCAACGCGCTACGCGTCCGCGCCCAGGCCACCGTCGTTGCGCTCATCCCCGCTCCGCAAAGCGCCCTGCTCAGCGGCATTCTACTGGGCGACGACAGTCGTATGCCCGAGGCGCTACGCGCCGATTTCCGCAGCACGGGCATGAGCCACATCATCGCGATTTCCGGTTTTAATATCGCCATTCTGGCCGGCGCACTGCTGCGCGGTGGGCGACCGTTATTGGGGCATAAAGCCGCTGCCTGGATGGCGATGGCCGGTATCCTGGTCTACACGATTCTTGTGGGCGCGGACGCGGCGGTGGTGCGCGCGGCGATCATGGGCAGCATGTACGTCCTTGCTAACCGCATTCTGGGACGGCCCACCTACGCCCCTGCAGCGTTATTTACTGCCGCGCTGTTCATGTCCGCAGTCGATCCTTTCGTGCTGTGGGACGCGGGTTTTCAGCTCAGCTTCGCCGCCACCCTGGGCTTGATGCTCTTCTCGAGTCCACTCAGCAGCCGCACTGATGAATGGCTGGCGCGTCACATTGCGGGCGAGCCCCTGGCGCGCATCATGCCCCTGTTGACAGAAACGGTGATTGTCACCTTCGCCGCGCAACTAATGTCCCTGCCGTTGCTCGCCTTCCACTTCGGCCAGTTGTCTCTCGCCACCTTGCCGGCAAACCTGCTCATCCTGCCGGCGCAGCCGGGAGTGATGCTCTGGGGCGGCGTCGCGACCATTGCCGGTATGCTTTCGCCAGCACTGGGCCAGCCGCTGGCCTGGGTCGCCTGGTTGCTCCTGCAATACACCACGACGCTAGTGCAGGCGCTGGCGCAGCTACCATTTGCCGTGGTGGACGTGCAGCCCGGCTCCGTCGGGGTGATAGCCTTTTACGCCTTGCTTTTCGCCACATACTGGCTCGCGCGCCAGTCACAGGAGAAGCGGCAGGCGCTTGTGTTGCAGGCTCGCGGGCGGGCGGCGCATGGCGCGCCCGTGCTCTTGGGGTTGGCTCTGGCGCTTACGGTGTCCTGGTCGCGCACACAACCGGACGGCAACCTGCACGTAGCTTTCCTGGATGTAGGTCAGGGCGACGCCATCTTTATCCAGACGCCCAGCGGGCGGCAGTTCTTGGTGGACGGCGGGCAGTTCCCGTCGGTGCTCAACGCGCGCCTGGGCCAGCAGATGCCCTTCTGGGACCGCCACCTGGA
>JAICPS010000387.1 GCA_025929715.1 Anaerolineae bacterium
AGCGAGAACGCCGCGCCTATCCCCGGCCGCTTCACGAATCGATTGCCCACGCCATCGCCACGCTCTGGGAGCAAAACGTGGACGATGACGCTATGTCGCAACTGTTGCGGCGCTTGCACATCGAGTTGGTCTTCACGGCGCATCCCACAGAGGCCAAGCGGCGTACCGTGCTTTCCAAACTGCGCGGCGTGGCTGATATGCTCTACGACCGCGAAGTACGCGACCTGCTGCCGGCCGAGGAAGAAGAGCTGCAGCAGCAGTTGCTGGCGGAGGTGACCACGCTGTGGCTGACCGACTACACACGCACGCGCAAACCGGAGGTCACCGACGAGGTGCGCACCGGACTGCATTTTTTCGAGACCACGATCTGGGACGTGGTGCCACAGGTTTACGAGAGCATGGAGCAGGCGCTGGCCCGTTACTACCCAAACCTGACGCCGCCCCCCCGTTTCCTAACTTTTGGCTCCTGGATCGGCGGCGACCGCGACGGCAATCCCAACGTGACCACGGCCGTGACGGCGGAGACGCTGCGCCTGCACCGCGGTCTGGCGGTGGAGCAGCATCGCGAGGTTGCCGGCCGACTGTCACGCTCGCTGAGCATTTCCGACCGCCTGGCGCCGGTCACGCCCGCTCTTCTGGAATCTATCGAGCGCGCATCGCCCTCAGCCCACGTGACCTACCTGCAAGAGCGCTACCCGCACGAACCCTATCGCCTGCGCGCAGCGATTCTGGCGGCCGATCTGGCCAAAACGTCGGCCGGCGACGTGGTGGGCCGGCTGCGCGGCAAAGCCGTCGATCCACCGCCGTTGCAGACGGCGCGGGATCTCATTGAGCCGCTGGATATGATGGCCGAAAGCCTTCGCGAAAGCGGCGCGGGCGTCGTCCGCGAAACCGGCCTGAAGGATTTCCGCACCCAGGCGCGCGTATTTGGCCTGCACACCGCGCGCCTCGATTTGCGGCAGATAAGCGAGCTTCACGACGAGGTCCTGGCCGAGCTGTTTGCAAAGCTGGGTCGACACGACGATTACCTGGGTCTGGACGCTCCGGGGCGCACCGCTTTTTTGGGCGAGCAGCTAGCCGCGCCGCAGCCCGACCTCGACGCACTGGGCGATTTATCGCCAAAGGCTGCGGAACAACTCGACCTTCTGCAGACCGCCGCGCGCGGCGTTTCGATCTACGGCCCCGGTATCTTCGGACCTTACGTCATCAGCTTCACGCGGGGACCGGCTGACGTGCTGTCAGTGCTGCTGCTGACATACTGGACGGGCTTGAACCTGCGCGAGGATCGCGACTTTGAAGGCATGGCAATCGCGCCTCTGTTTGAAACGCGAGACGATCTGGACCACTCGACCGACATAATGCGTGCCCTATTCGAGCACACGGCCTACTCACGCCATCTGCAGCGCCTTGACCGCGAGCAGATGATTATGATCGGCTACTCCGACAGCAACAAGGATGCCGGATACCTGGCGGCCAACTGGGAGTTGTACCAGGCTCAGGAACGCCTTGCCGCCATCGGCCGCCAGCACGACGTGGCGCTGACGCTGTTCCACGGGCGCGGCGGCACCATTGCCCGTGGCGGCGGACCGGCGAACCGCGCCATTCTTGCCCAGCCAGCGGGCAGTATCCACGGCCGCATTCGCATCACCGAGCAGGGCGAGGTGATCAATGAGCGTTACGGCCATGCCGCCATCGCCCAGCGCAATCTCGAGCAGCTTGTGCATGCCGTGCTCCTTGCCGGCGCGACCGGTTTTGCGGCGGGGAACACCCCTTCAGCCGCCTGGCGCGAGACAATGGACGAGCTGGCGACTTCTTCCCATAGCGCCTACCGCCACTTCATCTACGAAACGCCCGCGCTGCTCGAATACTGGCAGCAGGCCACGCCACTACGCGAGATCAGCCAGCTTCGTATCGGCTCGCGCCCCGCGCGGCGCCAGAGTGACGACGTGTTCGCCAGCCTGCGCGCCATCCCCTGGGGCTTTAGCTGGATGCAAAGCCGCCACGTATTGCCCGGCTGGTACGGTGTGGGCCATGCCCTGGAAGCATATATGACCGGCCCTGAACGCCTGCACCGGCTGCAGGAAATGTACCGTGAATGGCCGTTCTTCCAGGTGGTCGTCGACAATGCACAGCTCTCGTTGGGCAAAGCCGATATGGGCATTGCGCGCCTCTATGCGGGGTTGGTCGACGATGAAACGATTCGTGACGAGGTTTATGGTGAAGTCGTCGCCGGCTTTGAACGAACCGTGCGCTGCATTCTGCAGGTGACCGGACAAAAGCGTATTCTGGATAACGAACCGACCTTGCAGCGCGCCATCCAGCGGCGCGATCCCTACGTCGATCCCCTTAATTTCGTTCAGGTCAGCCTGCTGCGACGGCTGCGCAGCCTCGACGAGCCAGACGGGCCCGAGGCCCAGGAGCTGTTAGAGGCTATTTTCATGACCATCAATGGGATTGCCGCCGGCCTGAAGAATACGGGGTAATCCCCTTATTCGCGCGGTAAATCGGCGACGAACCAGGAGACCGACCCTTGCGTGCCGTTGCTGTCCTGCTGTGGTTCCGAGTCGCGAACGGTGATCCGCACCCTATCGCTGACCGTCTGATTGTCCACCGTGGTCAGCGTGGCTGTGATGACCAACAGTCCCGCGCTTAACCCCGGTACACTGTGCTGGTAGAGGCGAAAGGCTTCCCCGTTGTCCTGAATTGTAAAGGACGGCCGATCGCCAACCAGAATGCTGACGTTGTCAACGCCCTGACTGTAGCCACCAACCACGAGAATTTCCAACGAGTTATCTGTGGTGACCACCGCGCCGTTGAGAGGACTGACAATTTGTACGAGAGGCGATTCGTCACTCACCAACGCTCGTTCCGCCTCTAACGTCGCCTCTAACCCGGATAGCGTATCCTCCAGCTCGTTAAGCGTTGTCTGTTGCTGCTCCAATTCCGCCTGTTGCGTGGCGATAAAAGACTCGCTCTGACTCACTTCCGCGTCGCGCGTGGTGACGAGCGCCTCGCTGGTCGCCAGCATCATTTCGCGGGCGGCTGCCGTCGTCTGCAATTGGATGATGGTCTGGTTATGACCTTCAATCTCAGCTTGCATCAGGAACGCATCGGTCTGCATTTCCTGCCGGTCCTGAACCAGGAACAGCGTCGTGGCGCCCACGATGAGCAGGAGCGACAGCAGCGTTAGCAGGACGGCGATGAACGTAGTTGATTTCATGGCGGGTTAAGGCACGGATAAAAACAGCGGCATTCCTAAACAGTATCGGGTATGCTACACGACGATAGATAGCTGGTCAAGCCTATATTATGGAGGTGACCGGCACTTCCAAAGTGCCCGTCACCTAAGGCAGAGGAATAAGACGCAATGATAAGACAATCAAAATGGCTGCTGGTATTTTCAACACTTTTGCTGATGGCAGCGCTGGCCTGTAGCATTGGCGGCGTCGAGGCGCCCGACGTGGGCTTGCCAGAAGGCGCCGCGGCCACGGCCGAGGGCGCGGCCCAGGCGGCTGCCACGGCAATGGCTCAGGTCACTGTACCTGCTGGCGTAGTCGAAACGGCGCAGTCGGCTATCGGTGGGGCCGGCGGCCTGGCAGCGACCGCCGTGGCGTTGGCGGGTGAAGAGGGCGGCGGGCTGCTGGCAACGCTGGAGGCTTCCAACTTTGACGTCAGCATTACCGTGGACGTCGATGCTTTGCGCCAGAAGGTCACCAATGCACAGCCTGACGCCGACGGCAACATCACCGTTGAGCTTACCGACGGCGAGTTGAACCAGGCCATCGACGTGCGCGCCGGAACCGCTGGCGAAGAACCTGCGATCCAGGATCCTGAGATCATCTTCACCGGCGGCAACGCCGTACTCGTCGGCCGCGTCCAGCAGCCTGTCCAGGGCGAGCTGCGCGCGACGTTCCAGCCCGTGGTCAACGAAGGACAGTTGAGACTTTTCCTGACAGAGGTTACTGTCGGCGGAATCCCGGTGCCGACGGTTCTGCTCAGCTCCGTGGAGGCCACGATCAACGCTTCGCTGGCAACCCTGTTAAGCTCATTACCGGCCAATTACCGCCTCAGCGAAATTATCATCGGCGAGGGCTCCATGAGCATAGTGGCACGGCCGAATACTTAACGTATCCCCAGACGGACCTGATCGCGGCCGTCGACGCTCAGAATCCGCTCCCCGGTCATCGGATCGTAGAGACCAATTATAGCGTAACCGGAGGAGCCGTCGGCCGTTGCCGGCAGGTGGTGTTGCTGGCGAAAAACGTCGCCCAAGTGCAGGGTAAGCGGGTCAACCCAAAAACCGTCGTCGCCGCCGATAAAATTATCCCCAGAGTCCCATCGTTGTGCGAAAACCAGCAGCCGCGATCCCGCGTAGACGTTCGGCGGCGGCGGCTTGCTATAGAGGGGCATCGGCGGTAATTGCAGGGGTTCTTCCACGCCCCACGTCAGATGAAGCAGGTCATGGTCGCTCTCGCCTTGCTCGTAGGTTGCTGCCAGCAGGCACAGTCCGTTGCGGAAGCAGGTCCGATTCTCCGTCGCGGGCGGCCCGGCGCTGACGCGGGCCAGGTGATAGTCGCCCGCCGTGGGTCCCAGCGGCCGGTAAAGGTCATCATAGGCGCGATCCACCTCTGGATAGCCGCTGAAAGCCAGAACATTCTCGCCGGACAGGGCAAGCATCACGGCCCGCTGCGGGTGGTACCAGCGCGGTCGCACCCCTTCTACCCCGGCGTTGTGCAGCGCTACCTCGAGCGCCAGCCGATCCCAGGGACCGGC
>JAICPS010000575.1 GCA_025929715.1 Anaerolineae bacterium
AGGACAACCGCCAACAGGTAGAGCATAACCAGGTTAGTCGGTTCGATAAGTGGGCGCAGCGGCAGTCCCAGCAGTGTAGCCAGCCCCACGAGGGCCACGCTGCATAGGTACCTGCCCCATTGCAGTGGTCGGGGAGCGCTTTCAATTTTCTGTGCGCCGCCAGCATCCGTAGGCTCGCCGCTTATGACGTAGACGTCAATGTCGCGGCTGTGCTGGATGATCTGATCGACCAATGAACCCGTCAGCAACTCAGTCCAACGAGACTGTAACGGCTTTCCCGCGACGATCTTGGTGACGTTGTGCGTTCGAGCATAGTTTGTCACCGTTTCGGCGACAGAGCGACCGGGAAGCGTCACGCTGCGGCCGCCAAGCTCCTCGGCCAACCTCAACGTCTGTCCCAGGCGGTCACGCTCCACTTCCGAAAGGCTTGCATGCCCCGACGTCTCCACGTAGACGGCCAACCACTCGGCGTTCAGTCGGGTCGCCAGACGGCGCCCTGTGCGCACCAGCCGCTCGCTCAGCGGGCTGGGACCCACGCAGACTAGAAGCCGCTCGGCCGCCGGCCACGGGCCGGAAATACCGTGTGTCTGCATGTACGCTCGCATCTTTTCGTCAATACGGTCGGCCGCTCGCCGAAAAGCCAGTTCGCGCAGTGCATTCAGGTTACCCGGGCGGAAAAAGTGGCGCACGTCGCGCCCAGCCTGCTCGGGAATATACACCTTGCCCTCTTCCAGACGCTCTAGCAGCTCGTCTATCGGCAGGTCAATCAATTCGATTTCGTCGGCTTCATCCAACACCCTGTCGGGCACCGTTTCGCGCACCACGATGCCCGTAATCTGAGCCACCACGTCGTTGAGGCTCCCCAAATGCTGAACGTTTAGCGTGCTGTAGACGTCAATGCCCGCGTCGAGCAGCTCCAGCACGTCCTGGTAACGTTTGATGTGGCGCGATCCAGGTACGTTCGTGTGCGCCAGCTCGTCGACCAGGACAACGGTCGGCCGCCGCGCCAGTACCGCATCCAGGTCCATTTCCGGCAGCAAAACGCCACGGTAAGAAATCTGTCGCGGCGTGACTAGTTCAAGACCCGCCAGCATTTCCTCCGTTTCTGAACGACCGTGGGTCTCCACGTAGGCCGCAACCACGTTGACGCCTTCCTCTGATCGCTGCAGCGCCGCTTCCAGCATGGCATAGGTCTTGCCCACTCCCGCTGCGTAGCCCAGGAAGATTTTGAGTCTGCCGCGCGCCAGTCGTCTCTCCTCACGCTGTACGTTAGGCTGACTCCGAGCCGGATCCAGGCGCGCTTTTAACGTCATGTTTTAGATTGTAGTGTATCTAGGCCGAGATTCAAGCAGCGTTATACAGAGTTGATACCCCTTTCCTTTTTACGGCGCGCCTCTTCGGCCTCTAATGCAGATGCATTTGCATGTAGCCACAAGCCAACTAACCCAAAGCCGATGACGACGACGCCGGCTTGAAGCAGTTCGCGCACCCAGAGCACCGCTACCTGCTGGTGCACGATAAATAACCCTGCAAGCAGAGCAATTATGAGCAGCCGTAGCGCCAGCCAGTTTGGTCTATGTTTATTCATGATTCATCCTGAGCATCTGTCCACATGAGCCATGGTAGTTTCTAGTTAGCTCCTCGTGAACATTGGCTAATGGGCGGATCTTATCAGGACTACCCTCAATTTAGGGTCAAGGTTTGATCTTAAGGCGTCAAGAGAGGGTCAAGTTCGGGGAGGGAGCCGAACCTGTCAAGTGCTCATCAAGGTCTAGCCCGAACTCATCAAGAGACTGTCAAGAGCGTCAGTAACAAAGGAAATAAGCCCTGATTTATGGTAGCTTTGAGCACTGATGACCCAGGGATCTGGTACGACACCGGCAGAACCAACGCTTGTAAGGGATCTCACTCTCTTTAGCACCACCATGATCGGCGTGGGGGCCATGATCGGCGCCGGAATCTTTGTGCTCACCGGCATTGGCGCCGGCTGGGCCGGTCCCGCCCTTATGTTGGCCTTCATCCTCAACGGAATAGCCACCATCTTTACCGCTATGGTTTACGCCGAGTTGGGATCAAGCTTTCCCGACGCCGGTGGGGGATATCTGTGGGTCAAGGAAGCGCTACCGCAGCCGGCCGGATTCCTCTCAGGCTGGATGTCCTGGTACGCGCACTTCGTCGCCTGCAGCCTCTATGCGGTTGGTTTTGGCTCATTCTTAGTCGAATTTTTATCTTCCCTCGGGTTCGGATTCTGGGGGTTGGAAGCCACCCTGGTCTCCAAGGTTATCGCCGTCCTCGTCGTGCTGGCTTTTACTGCCGTCAATTTCCGCGGCGCTTCAGAAACCGGCCTGGCAGGCAACATAGTTACCCTCATTAAGATAATCGTACTGATCGCCTTTATCGGATTTGGTCTTGCAGCGACCTTCAGAAATCCCGACTGGTGGCAAAATTTCACGCCATTTGCTCCCAACGGAGCCATCGGCATTTTTGTGGCCATGGGGGTCACCTTCATTGGTTTTGAGGGCTACGAAATTATCGCCCAATCCAGCGAGGAGATCATCGATCCTAAGCGCAACATACCGAAGGCCGTCTTTTACTCCCTGCTCATCGTCGTACCTATCTACGTGCTGATTGCCTTCGTGGCCATAGGCGGTCTGACCGGCCTGGATGTACCGGTGTGGCAGTATCTGGGCGAGCAGAGGGAGCTGGCCATGTCGCAGGCGGCAAGCCGTTTTATACCCGGCGGCGCCTTTGTCCTGCTCTTTGCCGGGATGATGTCCACGGCTTCAGCGCTCAATGCCACCGTCTTTTCTTCATCGCGCGTGTCGTTCGCCATGGGCCGCGATCACAATCTGCCCGACCTCTTCAGCCACATCTCCAGCAGGACGCACACTCCCACTTTCGCCATCATCCTCTCATCCATTTTCATCATCGTCGGCGCGCTGGTACTGCCCATCGAAGACATCGCCGCCGGCACGGTGATCATGTTCAAGCTCCTGTTCTTGCTGGTCAACGTCTCGGTGATCAATTTGCGCCGCAACCGGCCG
>JAICPS010000634.1 GCA_025929715.1 Anaerolineae bacterium
ACGCATCGCCCACCAGAATTATTTCGTCGCCGCTCTCGCGTGCTGCGGCAACCGCACCGGCAACGTCCGGCTGTGGATGGGCATCGCTGCCCATGGCATCGACTACAATTCGCATGGAGCCTCTTTGTGCGGGCGGGTAACAACGGGCGGATTCTACCGGTGGGCGCAACCTAAGTCAACCTGTGACCGCCTATACACGGATACCCTTAAGATACGCTTGACAGGTGCGCCGTAGGCGCTATAATTAGTTACAAATAGACGATTATCGATACAAAATGATGACAAACTCAGTAACGAATAGCACCGTGACCTTTGCCAAGGCAATGGCCGACGAGACCCGCCAGAAAATCATGCAACACCTCTGTTGCCAATGGCTCTGCGTCGGCGATGTCGTGGCTCAAATGGGCGTCACCCAGCCCACCGTCTCGCACCACCTCGCCGTCCTGCGCCAGGCCGGCCTCGTCGAAACCCGCCGCGAAGGTAAAATGATCTACTACACCCTCAACCAGAGCGTCGTCGCAACTTGTTGTGGAAATTTGATGCAGACATTTGCGCCGGAAGAGAGATTGGAAATCAGAGATTAGAGATTGGAGATTGGAGATTCGCGACAATCTCCAATCTCGCAATCTCCAATCTCTTTTTTTACATTATTGTATAGACCACCATCAATACGAGGTAAACCATGACCACCATTACTCCCGATCAAATTCACGAAGCTGTCCGCGACCACTACGGGCGCATTGCGGAAACGGACTTTGCGTCCGGCGACGGCGATTGTTGCGGCGACGGCGACTGCTGTGGCGACGGTAGTGGCGGCAGCGGCGGGCTCTATGAGATTGACCTGGCGGAATTGCCCGCCGCTGTCAGCAGCAGTTCACTAGGCTGTGGCGATCCGATCACGCTCGCCGAACTCCAGCCGGGACAGACCGTGCTCGATCTGGGCTCCGGCGCGGGCATGGACTGCTTCCTGGCGGCGCGGCGCGTGGCGCCCGGCGGGCAGGTCATCGGCGTAGATATGACGCCTGCCATGATTGTCCGCGCCGAACGCAATCGAGAAAAGCTGGGACTCGACAACGTGCAATTTCGCCAGGGCCATATTGAGGATCTTCCGCTCGACGACGAAACTGTTGACGTCGTCATTTCCAACTGCGTCATTAACTTAAGCCCTGACAAGGAAGCAGTCTTTCGCGAGAGCTTCCGCGTGTTGCGCTCCGGTGGGCGCATCGCCGTCTCTGACATGGTCACTCAGGGCCGCTTCAGCCCCGAGGCGCGTGCCGACGCTGCCTCCTGGTCCGCCTGCATCAGCGGCGCCGAAGACGTCGCCGACTATGTGGCGGCCATGCGCGCAGCCGGCTTCGAAGAGATCTCCGTGCGCGATAAGGCGGCCCCCCAGGTCGAACTGGCCGTTGCAATCAGCCTGGATACGAATCCAAGGTTGTTCAGCGCGCGTGTGACGGCGAGGAAGGGTTAAGAGATTGGAGATTAAAGATTGTGAGATTGGTTCATCGATTCACAATCGCCAATCCCCAATCTCTCAATCTCTAAGAGAGCATAATGCAATGACCGACTCTAAACAATACTTTTCCACCATCGCCCCCAAATGGGACGAGCTACGAGCCGGATACTTTACCGAAGCGATGCGCGACGACGCCATCGCCCGCGCGGGCCTGCCGCCCAGCGCCGTTGTCGCCGACGTCGGCACCGGCACCGGCTTCGTGCTGCAGGGCTTGCTGCCCCACGCCGGTCGCCTCGTCGGTTTCGACGCCAGCGCCGAGATGCTGGCCGTTGCTCGCGCCAATCTAGCTTCTCACGCCCACGTCGAGCTACGGCAGGCCGAGGGGGAAGCGCTGCCCGCAGACACCGGCGCCTTCGACGCCGTCTTCGCCAACATGTACCTGCACCACGCCCCTGATCCCGCCCGCGCCATTGACGAAATGGTCCGCATCCTCAAGCCCGGCGGACGTCTGGTCATCACCGACCTCGACGCCCACGACCAGGAGTGGATGCACAGCGAAATGGCCGACCACTGGCTCGGCTTTCCCCGCGAAGACGTCCGCCATTGGTTCCACGCCGCCGGCCTCCAGGACGTGACGGTAGACGACGCAGCCGGCGCCTGCACCAGCCAGAGCCCCACCGACGAAACCGTCGCCCTCAGCGTCTTTCTAGCTTTGGGCACGAAACGTACCTGATAACAAAATGCCAGGCACTTCTAAAGTGCCTGGCATTTGGCTCACACAATTCTTCAGTTCTTTTCCAACGGTGCGTCAGAACGGAATATCGTCCTCTTCCTCAACCGGGCTCTGGTCAAAAGAATCGCCGTCCTCGTAGCCACCAGCCTGAGCGGCCTCTTCCCTGCTACTCAAAAATCGAACTGTATCAGCGGTAATTTCGAAGGATGCCTTAACTGTACCGTCCTGCGCTGTCCAAAGCCGCGGCCCGCCAGTCTCCCTATCGGGAGTAAGACGTCCTTCCACCAGTACCTTTTGACCTTTGCTAAGATACTGATTTACTGTTTCTGCCTGACGACGCCACACAGCCACGCGGAACCAGGTGGTTTCATCTACCTGCTGCCCAGAATTGGAATCTGTCCAGCGCCTGTTGGTCGCCACACTAAAATTTGTTA
>JAICPS010000008.1 GCA_025929715.1 Anaerolineae bacterium
GCAGCGCGATGAAAACCGAATGAAGATCCTTATTCTGTCGCAGCGCCTGCTGTAGCTGGTAAAAAGTTCCCAGGTGCGGAATGCGACCGACGCCGATGTTGTTACTCGGAGATCCATCGTCCATGTAGCCGATTGGATTGTAGCCCAGGTCGGGACGCGCTAGCAGAGTACGCATGACGCTGCGTCCGGCTTCGCCGCACCCGACGATTAGAACGCGATCGACGCTTTTCCCGCGCTGGTAATGCATGCGCAGGATAAGCCGGCGAACCAACCGGCCGATACTGACAAAAAGGACAATAAAGACGAGCGCCCAGACCAACAGCAAGCGGGAAAAGGCCAGGGGGCGGAAGAAAAAGGTAATCGCCATCATCAAGGCGATGCCTGTGGCTGTGGCATACCCCACGCGAGATATCTCGTCGACGATGAACTCGCCGCGCCTGCGCAGCCAGACCCTGTTTTGGTAAAAAGTTATGGACAGTAACGCCGTGAGCAGAATCTGCTGGCCGACGTAGCTACTATAGGGATCGTCGAAAGTCGTTTCTGCAAACCACTTGAAACGGTAGCGCACCACATAGGCAGCAACAAAGGCGAGATTGATCAGAATGAGATCCGTAACAATCGTCCAGTTACGAACGTCACGTCGAGTCATTGATTACTCACTGGCTACTCAAGGCGCTCAAAAAAGCGTGGGCGGTCCTTTCTCCGGCTTTTTTCCACGTAAATTGGCTGGCATGTACCAACCCTCGTTCGCGCATTGTAGCCGTCTGTTGTGCATTGTCGAGCACAGCTACCAGATGCTCGACGAGAGTTGCCACGTCCTGAGGGGCGAACAGAAGGGCAGCGTCTCCCGTCGCCTCGGGTATTGAAGAGGTGTCCGCGGCAATGACCGGTGTTCCGCAGGCCATAGCCTGCACTATTGGCAGCCCAAAGCCCTCGTAGACGGAGGGAAAAACAAGCACAGATGCAGCGTTATACCACAATGGCAATTCTTCGTCGGGAACGTATCCGGTGAGCCGAACTTGCTTGTTCAGCCCTTGTGCAGCAATGCGCGCGAAAATTTCCTCATACTGCCAGCCTTTGCCGCCGACGAGCACGAGTGGCAAGTCAGGTCTATTCAGACGTGCCAGGGCATCGATTAATGTGGGAATATTCTTCCGTGGCTGAAGCGTGCCTACATGAAGCAAGAACTTCTCTGGCAATTGCTGAAGCCTCCGGAATTCTGTGACTTCGTCTGCTTTATAAGGCCGAAAACGCTCATCTACTCCCGGTTGCACCACGTCGATGCGTTGCAGCGGCACGCCAAAGTAACGGTGAACGTCGTGGCGTCCCGATTCGGAAATCGTCAACACCCGCCTGGCGCGAAGGCAGGAACGGCGCGTCTGGCTACGAAGATAGAGTCTCTGCAGCGCCGGGAAGCGCTCTGGAAAGTGCAGAAAACTGAGATCGTATACCGTAAGCATTGTGGGGAACGGCTGCCAGATGGGGGTGACAAAGGCCATGCTGTGCAACAGATCGATATTGTGGCGCCGCGCGGCTATCGGCCAGGCTACCTGTTCCCAGAGGATCCTTAGCCAGGGACTTTCAGTCCGCCAGGCCGGAGCAACCTGTTGCATATCGGCGCGTTTCCAATCGCCATCGAAACTGGTAAAGAAAAAGTACGCCAGCCGATTATCGACAGGTAAGTGCTGGAGTACCTGCGCAATATAGTGATGGATGCCAGCGCGTCGGTATCCCTGCTGCCCGGATAAGAGTTGTGCGTTTATGCCCACACGGAACATGAAATGCCATTATAGCGTGTCTCCCCGGCCCGAAAAATGTCGATATTGTAGCATTGGCAGCTTGCCTGTACGCCGTCAGAAGTCGCGCAGGCTGGCAGCCCTACGCTACAATATAAAGGACTATAGCTGTTCTACGATGATCTCCGCATATTTACGGGATCGCCGAGATCGTGAATGACGATCACTAGCGGCGTTGTCCCCCTCCTTACATACACGACTATAGGCCAGCTGGTTCAAAACCGTGCAGGTATCCCGCACTTCGACCGTCAGGGTCCGAATCCGCTCGACGTCCCGTCCCACAAGCGCAGCCTGTAACGCTTCGACCTTAACGCTAATTTCCTCGCGCTTCTCTTTACAATCGGATCTGCCCTTGAGGCCGTTTAAGTGCTGCACACAGCGTTCTGTCTGGTAAATGGTTTGTCGTGCCAGGTTTTGGGCTTCGATCAGCGCGCGCCTGCGACTATCCTCGACTTCGTGGGACGCAGCTTCTTCCAAAAGGCGCTGCACATGAGTGGCTGCCACGGCATTCTCGATTGTTACCGACAACGTCTGGGCGGCGGCGGTAGCCAGGTCCTCGGCATTAACATGCAATATACCGTCCGACCCAATCTCAAAGGTAACCTCAATCTGTGGCACACCGCGCGGAGCAGCCGGCATTCCTTCAAGCTGCAAGACGCCTAAACTCGTGTTATCGGACGCCATGGGTCGTTCGCCCTGTACGACATGAACTTCAATTTCCGTCTGTCCATCTTCTGACGTACTGAAGATTTCGGTGCGTCGCACAGGAACAGGCGTATTGCGCGGGATGATCGTGGTCATCAAGCCACCCATCGTCTCCAGTCCCAGACTGAGTGACGTAACGTCTTTCAACCTCCCGGCCGGTACGTCGCCTCCAAGCAACCTTGCCTGGAGAGCCGCGCCCAGCGCGACTATCCCCTGAGGATCAATGTTTTCATCCGCCGCCAGGCCCATAAGCCTTCGTTCACTGTCCGGCATGCTATACGCCAATGCCGCTGCCGCCGGTTCGTCGAGGATGTGGAGAATATCGATTCCTGCCAGTCGTCCGGCCTCTTTCGCAGCTTCCCGTTGCTTGTCGTCAAAATACGAGGGAACAGCCAGAACTGCCTGGCGCACGGGAACTCCCAGGTAAGATTCGGCCTCTCGTTTTAGGCATTGCAGTATGGTCGTCGCTACACTACGATTAAACGTGACCAATGAAGGGATATGCCCTCCCTCACTCGTCGTAATAACCGTTGGATGGCCATCCTTATAGATGGCAACGGCCGAGGACGTTGTTCCCAGGTCTATGCCGATAATACCCGTCATACTTGCCTCTTTCATCTATACTATTTTGTATGCCTGGATGACAGTTCCCGTGCACAGCCTATACTGTAGGCCGGTACTATAAGAATTCTGTTGGCTTCGTATATTTTTTATGTAGATAAGCGTAGATTTGATGGTTTTACTCTGGTTGGCGAGGCGGCGGGCACGTTTGACAAAGGCCTGGGCTAGGGCTAGAATGCTAAATAGCGTATACCCTCAGACGAAAGGAAACCCTCAGATGAAAGGAGCAAAAACGAATGGCTTTTGAGTTACCCCCTCTTCCTTATCCAGAAGATGCCCTGGAGCCGCACATCGATGCGCGCACTATGAGCATTCATCACGATAAGCACCATGCCGGATACACCAACAATCTAAATAGCGCTATTGAAGGAACGGAGTGGCAAAATAAGAGCGTTGAGGAAATTCTTGGCAACATTGAGCAGCTTCCCGCTAATATCCGCACGACCGTGCGCAATAATGGCGGCGGCTATGCAAATCACAGCTTATTTTGGACCATCATGGGCCCGGATGGTGGCGGTGAGCCTGGCGGCGAGTTGGGACGCGCTATTAATGAGGCGTTCGGCAGCTTTAGCGAGTTCAAAGATAAACTCAGCAAGGCGGCCGCAGGCCAATTTGGTTCTGGCTGGGGCTGGCTTGTCGTAACTAGCGATGGAAGCCTTGACGTTTACAGCACAGCTAATCAGGACAGCCCATACATGCAAGGCGACACGCCGATTCTAGGTGTAGACGTCTGGGAGCATGCCTACTACCTCAACTATCAGAATCGTCGCCCCGACTATATCAGCGCATGGTGGAATACGGTCAATTGGGATCAGGTAGCGCAGAATTACACCGCTGCCAGATAGCCTCGCATGAGATATAATGGGACGAAAAAGAGTACGGCGCTGTTGGCCGCTCTTTGGCTACGTTACCCATTGAGGAAGGAGATCTCTAATGACCCATATCGTAACCAGATTGTGTTTGCGTGACACGGCATGCATTGACGTCTGTCCGGTCGAATGTATGGTGCTAGGCCATCCCGAACCGGAATGGCCATGGCTGTACATCGACCCGGACACCTGCATTGACTGTGGCGCGTGTATCCCAGAATGTCCCTACGAGGCCATCTTCCCTGAGGAGGAAGTACCTTTTGAGTACGACGTACGTGCGGGACAGTGGATCACAAACACAAAAGAACTGCTGCCAGACGGTCAACCCTTTGAAGGTGAAGTCGACGGCCATCCCGTCAAACTGTTGAACGCCAAGCAGTTGGCAGGTGGCGAAGTCCTCGATCTTACTGAAGACATTCCACCGAACTACGATTTCTTCGTGCTTGGTCCGGGCTACGACGCGCTCGACATGTAAGTTATTTGTGCAAAGTTGTCACTCCGGTAAACTGTTTGAGTGATTCTGCCCTTACAGAGCCGAATTGGCTAATGGCGTTTTTTCCAGAACGTCGTTCACCAATTCGGCTCTTTGTTTGTTCCTTAGTTGTACGCCGATTTTGTAAATCGGCAGGATGAAATACAACTACGTCCTACACATCATGAGGCATTCATGGCTGACAAAGACGCTATTCGCACGGAAAAAGACTCACTGGGTGAGGTGAAAGTGCCGGCGGGCGCCTACTGGGGCGCCCAGACGCAGCGAGCCATCTACAATTTCCCAATTACGGGACTACTACCATATCCGGCCTTTGTGTGGTCCATGGCAATGATCAAGCGCGCCGCTGCCGAGGTTAACCGCGACCTGGGCCTGTTTCGTGATAAAGAGTTGGATGGGCTGATAATCGCGGGCGAGACAATAGCCGAAGCCATCATGCAGGCCGCCGACGAAGTCATCGCCGGGCAGTGGGCCGACCAGTTCGTGGTGGACCCCATTCAGGCCGGAGCAGGCACCAGCCACAACATGAACGTCAACGAGGTGCTCGCCAACCGTTCTAATGAGATTCTGGGGTACGACCTTGATGCCGCGCGCAAACCGGTTCATCCCAACGATCATGTCAATATGGCGCAGTCGACCAACGACACAATTCCTACCGCGATTCGCCTGGGCGTCTTGTGGCGTCTGGACCAACTGCTAAAGACGTTAGATGAGCTGGCGCAGGCGCTGCGCGAGCGGGCGTCGGAGTTCGATAACGTAATTAAGAGTGGAAGAACTCACTTACAGGACGCTGTTCCAGTACGTTTGGGGCAGGAATTCGCGGCTTATGCGCGGGCTGTGGAACGTGACCGTGAGAAGATCGCGCAGTCCGCCGACGGGCTGCGGCGGCTGGGCATCGGCGGCACGGCGACCGGTACTGGCCTCAATGCTCATCCTGAGTATCATGAACGCATGGTGCGCGTGTTGAGTCGTCTGACCGGATTGACTCTTTATGAATCTGACGACCTGTTCGAGTCTATGCAGAGCATGGCCGATCCGGTGCATTTTAGTGGCGCGCTTCGTACGCTCGCGCAAGATCTGGCGCGCATTGCGAATGATATACGACTACTATCGTCTGGACCCAGCACTGGTCTGGCAGAAATCCAATTGCCCGCTGTGCAGCCGGGCTCCTCGATCATGCCCGGCAAGGTGAACCCGGTTCTGGCGGAAATGCTCAACATGGCCATGTTCCAGGTTATGGGTAACGACCTGACTGTAATGCTTGCGGGACAGGCGGGGCAGCTCGAGCTGAACGTGATGATGCCGATCATTGCTTACAATCTTTTTCAGAGTGTGGACATCATTATTAACGCCGTCGGCGTTTTCACCACAAAACTGGTACGCGGCGTTGAAGTCAATCGCGAAAAAGCGGAAGGCTGGCTGGCCAAGAACGCCATTCTAGTAACGGCCTTGAATCCCGTGATCGGCTATCAGAAAGGCGCCGAAGTGGCCAAGGAAGCAATGAGCACCAATCGCACCGTGCGCGAAGTGGTAGTGGAGAAGGGGTACCTTAGCGCGGAAGAGGCCGACCGCTTGCTAGACGTCCGCAATCTAACCGAGGGCGGCATTCAGAAGTAGGGCAAGATTGCAATCTTGTCTAATGATACGACACCTTCTCTTTCAGTAGCATGTTCCAAACACTCACTATCTCAAGAACCGAGTATGAGGCGATGCTGCAACATCTGCACGACGCTTTTCCCCTGGAAGGTTGCGGGATTATGGGCGGCGCAGAGGGGCGCGTGCAGCGTCTTTACGAGATAGAAAACTCCCTCCACAGTCCGGTGGCTTACGAGATGGAACCCTACCAGCAGATGAGGGCCATGCTCGACCTGGAAGACGCGGGTATGGAAATGGTGGCAATCTACCATTCGCATCCAACCGGACCGCAAACGCCGTCGCCGACCGACGTGGCGCAGGCCTATTATCCTGATGCTGCCCAGGTCATTGTTTCTCTGGCGGATCGGCGCCGTCCCTCGGTGCGCGCGTTTACGATCAGGGATGGGCACATTAACGAAATCGTGCTGAAAATAGTGTGACGATGCCACTTCCCGGAAACTCAAGCCATTCCGACGACCAGTTTCCGGGAAATTGAATGTTTGGAGATAATACCGCATGACTTTGATTTACTTGCTTCTTGGCGCTCTGATCGGATACCTCTTTGGTGCGATTCCATTCGGGTGGATTTTTGTCAAAATCACCCGCGGTGTTGACTTGCGTCAGGTAAAGAGTGGGCGCACCGGGGGAACCAATGCCATGCGGGCCGCCGGTCCTGTTGTCGGCAGCTTGACGGCGATAGGCGATGTTCTGAAGGGCGCCGCGGCGATCTGGATCGCACGCGGAGTCTTCGCGTCACTATTGCCCGCTGCCGTGCTTCCGTGGGCAGAAATAATTGTGGGACTGTTCGCCATCGTCGGCCACAACTGGTCTGTGTTTCTGGGTTGGAGTGGGGGTGCGGGCACAGGTCCGAATGTCGGCTGGGCCGCCGCGGTATGGTGGCCGATGGCTCCTATTGCGGCCCTTGTGGTCGTGGGTGTCATTCTGATCACAGGTATGGCGTCTATCGCCTCGCTGTCAATGGGCATCCTCATTCCCGCCACTTTTGCCATCCTCTTTTTCACAGGCGTCATTGCTACGCCGGCCTATATCGTCGGTGGCATTCTTAGCGCTCTGGTCGTAACGTGGGCGCTACGGCCCAACATCAAACGATTGCTAAGGGGAGAGGAACGAATCGTCGGCCCAGCCGCCCGCCGCCGGAAACAATACAACGATTTGGTAAATCGTTAATTACTCACCCACCTTCGTCAGCATTCCATAACGCAGCAACCCCATACGATCAAAATTCACATTGTTAATCGTATCACGCGCAACCAGTCGCGGGCCGGATTGCGTCAGATCTAGCGTCGGATACTCCTGCGCCCATAAAGTCTGAATCTGCTCGTAAATTTCCTGATGGGCAGTCGTATCCGCAGGATCCAAACGGCGGGCCTGGTCTATCAGCGACGCCATCGCCGCACTTTCATAGTTCGAACAGAGTGAGTCGGTCTCGGTGACAAAGTACTCCAGCCAGCCCATCGCTGCTGGATAGCGCGACGGCCAACCGACTGGTGGCCAGCCCAACAGGAAGGTTGCATAGTTGCAGTCCGACATCTGAGCGCTGTAAATATCCCACGGAGCGCCGTTCAACTCTATGGTAATCATGCCCGTCTCTTCCAACTGTTCCGCAAGGGCCTGCGCATAGGCCTCTTCTTGCGCCGAATAACGACCATCATTGAGGTACCAGAGAGGGACTACCAGCCGGTTAGTTTCGCTATAGCCTGCCAGGCGCAATAGCTCTTGGGCCCTCTCCAGATCCCGTTGTGGTTCCGTGGGCACGTGTTCGGGCACACTGTCCGGTAGGGGGCTGTACAGAGGTTCACGGCGCTCCTGGCTTACCACCAGTGCCAGCGCTTCCCGGTCGATGGCATAGGCCACAGCCTGCCGCACCGGCGCGCTACTCCACGGAGTGTCGTCTTGCTGAAATACGAGATAGCTTTTGAAAGTTGGTTCCCCATCCCAGGCGCGAACTCCGGGCGATTGCAGCATGGTTTCCATAGCTGCAGACGGAATCTCTCCCCACGCAATGTCCACCGCTCCTAGGTCCATGGCATTCTGCAGTGCCGTCGCATCTGCGTAAAAGCGCAATTGGATGTTTTCAAAAGCACGCTGTCCCGGCCCAGTCCATCGCGGATTTGCCTGAAGTTGAATGGTCTCGCCTGCTTGCCACTCAATGATCTGGTACGGACCGATGCCGTTGCAAGAACGCGCCGCGTCAGAATTCGTTGTGTAACAGTTTTGGCTGACGACAAAGTACGGCGGCGTCGCCAGCAGATTTGGAAAGAACGATGCCGGTTCTTTCAGAATTATTCTCACCGAGGTCGGACTGAGAACCTGGATAGCATCGGCGTCGGCAATGAAGTCGCCATCGTCGTCCTTTAAGAAAGCATTGACGTGCCAGTTGCCTAGCGACGCCGCCCGGCTGATCGACCAACGCACGTCTTCGGCAGTCAGCGGATTACCGTCGGGAAACGTCAGTCCGGAGCGTAGATTAAAGGTGTATTCCAGGCCGTCGGCGGATACCTGGGGAGGCCCATCCGCCAGGACGGGGACGAGATTGTTTTGTTCGTCAAATACATAGAGCCCGCTCATCGTGTTGAGTTTTACTTCCCAACCGATTGTGGTCGGCGCAGTTGCGGGGTCGATGCTCTCGAGTTCGCCCAACATGCCGATGACGATGATGTCGCCAGGCGTGCCGATCAGGGACTCGCCGGCATCTATAGTCTCCTCGGACACGAGCCAATTTCGTGTTATTCGCTCCACTGTGCCGTCTACTCTCACTTCGGCGATCGCATTGTTCACTTCTTCTAGAAGCTCTGGGTGGTCGTCGCTGACGGCAATGACGTAGGAGCGTTGAGTAATCCAGGCGTCCCGCCCCGTACCTCCCGCAATTTTTAATTGTTCATAGTGCGTGCGCGTAAAATGCTCGGCGTCGTCGTGGTCAATAATCACGCCCGTTACCTCGCCGTTGATCAGTGCCTGTAACGCCTGCCCCACACTTTCATACTCAACCAATAAATTCTCCGAGATACCGGCAACATCCACTGCCGCGCGCTGAGCTGCTATCGAGTTACCAAGAACGCCAATGGGGACGCCCGGCGGGACATTGTTATAACTTACGAGGTTCTCTTCATTAGCCAGAACGACCAATACCTGGCCCACCTCCAGATACGGTTCGCTATACTGAACACCCGGCACTGGATCGGGCCTGGTTAGCGCCGACATTGCCATATCAAATTCACCGTCGGCCACGCTGGTTAGCATGCCTTCGAAATTGGTCACGACAAACTCGTAACGGTAGCCCGTCCGCGACATCAGGTTTTCGGCCAATTCTGCATCAAAGCCTACGACGGTTCCAAACTCGTCAAAGGCCGCGAATGGCGGGAAGGGAGCATCTGTGGCGATAGTTAAGAAGCGATCATCACCCGGAGGGGGTGTTTCCGTAGCTTCTTGAACGCTTGTAGGCGTCGGCGGAATCAGGGTTGCCTCTTGCTCCAAGCCCGTACTAGGGTCGTCATCCTGGCTGCAGCCCGACAGCATAAGTAAGATTATCAATGGCAAGAGCCCGAAAAGGCGATGATAATGCAACTTGTTCATACAGCTATTGGTTCCTGGCAGGTTCGGCATGTGGGGCGCGAGTATAACAAGGGGGTGAGGGAGCTTCAAGCAAGCGTCGAGAGACGTTAAGGCGCTCTCATGATTGGCGGGCCAGGTGTTAGAGTTCTATTTCCAGCCCCAGCGCCTCCCGCCGCGCGTTGTCCAAAGCTATGCTCGCAGCGATTACGTCCTGGACTGCAACGCCAACCGATTTGAAATAAGTGATTTGATCATCACGTTCACGCCCGGTGCGTGTCCCATTCACAATTTCCCCTAGCTCGGCGTGAATATGGTCGAAACCGAAAACGCCATCCGCGATAGGAATCATCAGATCCCCTGCTTCTTCTCTGGCAGCTTCACGCGAATCGACGACAACCAGCGCCCTTGCGACGGTATCTACGTCCACTTCCTGCATATCGGTGCGGTATGAACCTACCGCATTGACGTGGCTTCCTGCTACAAGCGCCGCGCCCGAAAAAACCGGCGTTGAAGATGAGGTCGCCGTGCTGATGACGTCTGCGCCGCGAACTGCCTCATCCGCAGTAGCTGTCACGTGGATGTTGTCAGGAATCGGTCCTTGCCCGGCCATTTCGCGAGCAAAGGCTGCCGCATGTATCTTATTCGGACTGAACACCCGAACTTCGACGATGGATCGCACACTGCACACCGCTTCCAGTTGCTTACGTGCCTGCACGCCACTGCCGATAATGGCGGCAACCGATGCGTCCCGGCGCGCTAATAGGTCCGTGGCCGCGCCGGATCCGGCGCCTGTGCGGATCGCGGTCAACGTCGCGCCCTCTAATACAGCCAGCGGTATGCCAGATTTACTGTCCAGTGCCACAACCAGCCCGTGAATTAAAGGCATATCCCTCTTCACGTTGTGCGGGAAGACAGAGACAATTTTCACAGCGAGCGCATCCGTCGCCGCGAGATACGCTGGCATAAAAATTGAAATGCCTTCATGGCGCGCAATTGGTAGTTGTGTGCGTTGGGGAACGTGGGCTTCTCCGCCGGATAACTGCGCGAAGGCGCCTTTCATGCCGGCAATGGCCTCCGCCATCGGTAATGCCCGGCGCACGTCGGCGGCGCTCAGGAAGAGTAGCTTCATGACGCGTTGGCCGTCTTACTTACTCAATGCCCAGATATGCTTTTTGCACCATGGCGTTGGCCTGCAACGCTTCGGCCGAGTCGCTGAGGACAATTTCGCCCGTCTGTAAGACATAACCGCGATGGGCGATTTGCAGCGCCATGTGCGCATTCTGTTCCACCAGTAGAATCGTCGTGCCGTTGGCGTTGATTTCCTTGATGATATCAAATATTGTTTCCACGAGAATCGGCGCAAGCCCCATCGAGGGCTCGTCCATAAGCAGCAGTTTCGGGCGGGACATCAAAGCCCGGCCGGTGGCCAACATCTGCTGCTCGCCACCGCTCAATGTGCCAGCCACCTGCCCGCGCCGTTCGCGGAGGCGTGGAAACAGCTCAAATACGCGGTCCATCTCTTTCTTGATGTTGCTTCTATCAGAGCGATGGTAGGCGCCCATGTCTAGGTTTTCGGCGACCGTCAGCCGGGCAAATATACCGCGCCCTTCGGGCACCATCGCCACCCCACGCCGCACCAGCTCATGGGCCTTAAACTGAGCCAGATCGTCGCCACTAAACTTGATCCAGCCAACGCGCGGTCGCATCAGCCCCGAAATTGACCGAAGCGTCGTCGTCTTTCCTGCTCCGTTGGCGCCGATCAGCGTCACAATCTCGCCTTCGTTCACATTCAATGAAACGCCCTTTAAGGCGTGAATATTGCCATAATAAGCGTGTACATCGCTGACTTCGAGTAGGCTCATAACTCGTGTTTCCTGGTCTTAGACATGCGCCGCCGCGCCACGACCGAGATAGGCCTCGATCACCTCTGGATTATTCTGTACTTCCTCTGGCGTCCCCTCGGCGATCATCTGTCCGTAGTCCAGCACCGTAACGCGCTCCGAAATGTTCATCACCACGCGCATATCATGCTCGATCAAGAGGATGGCAATACCTAATTCGTCACGCAGCAGCTTAATAAAATCGGTCGTTTGCGCCGTCTCTCGCGGATTCATGCCCGCAGTTGGCTCGTCCAACAATAGTAGTTTCGGTTTACTGGCGAGCGCGCGGGCAATTTCTAGTCGTCGCTGGTCACCGTAGGGCAAGCTCGACGCGAGATGATCGCCTTTTCCTCTAAGGCGCACGAAACGTAGCAATTCTGTTGAATCGTGAAGCGCCTGTTGCTCCTCCATTCTAGTGTGCTGAGTTCCAAACACGGCGCCAACCCAATGCGACGTGAGTCGCGGGTCCATGCCCACCAGAATATTTTCGATTGCCGACATCTGTGCGAAAAGTCGAATGTTCTGATACGTCCGCGAGATGCCAAGCTGCGTGATCTGATCCGGCGACTTACCAGAGATAGACATACCGTCAAATAGGATCTCTCCTTCGTCAATCTCGTAAAAGCCCGTCACGCAATTAAAGAACGTGGTTTTACCCGCGCCATTGGGGCCAATGATGCTCACGATAGATCGTTCTGGTACGTGAAAGCTGAAATCATTGACGGCGACGAGGCCGCCAAAGCGTTTCGTTACGTTTCTCGCATCTAAGATGGACATAGCTGAATATCCGTTTTAACTTCCCCTAACGGTTGTCGTCGAGGCTTCCACGACCTGTTCAGACATGGGCTCATGCGTTTCAGGATGAAGCGCTCTCTCACTGGGAAAAGTGTCCGTTTCTTCTCCCACGCCCTCCAACTCGCGCTGTTGGACCGCGGAAGGCCATAGCCCGGCCGGTTTTCTTATCATCATCACGATGAGCAACGCGCCATACATCAACAGACGGTATTCAGCGAACTCACGCAGCAACTCTGGCAACCCCACCAAGACCAAAGCGCCGACGACCACACCCGGAAGACTGCCAATGCCGCCGACGATTATCAGGCTCAGTACGTTGATCGAGATCAGCAGATTGAAACTATGTGGAAAAATTGAGCTGAGGCGACTGGCAAAAATTGCGCCTGCCAGGCCAGAAAAGCCCGCTCCAATGGCAAAGGCCAACAGTTTGGTCTTGACGAGGTGGATGCCCATGGCTTCGGCAACGTCTTCATCTTCGCGCATGGCCATCCATTGGCGGCCCAGCCGCGCGTCGCTGAGGCGCCAGGAAACGAACGCGGCGAGGGCACAACCCGCCAGGATCAGAAAATAGAACTCTTCCGGCTGCACCAGCTGAAAACTGCCGATCTGAGGCTTGCGAATTTGCAGAATGCCCTGCGCGCCGCCGATATACGGTTTGAGTAGATCGGACGTTGCCAGCACACGAATGATTTCGCCAAAACCGAGCGTGACAATCGCCAGATAGTCGCCGCGCATGCGTAATACGGGCGTGCCTAGGACGAGCCCCGCGACAACGGAAACAATTACCGCAATTGGCAACGCCATCCAAAACGAAATGTCGGTTAGTCCAAGAGCGCTCTGTGATGTAAGAATGCCCATAACGTAGGCGCCGATGGCAAAGAAGGCCACGTAACCGAGATCGAGCAAACCGGCATAACCGACGACGATGTTAAGTCCCAGGCCCATTAGTATAAACAGGCCTACGATGTCCAGAACTTCTGTGAGATAAGTGCCAAGGATAAATGGCAGAATCAACAATAGCACGATCCCAACAACAACTCTCATTGTCCGCATCCGCTGGGCGCGTTCTGGATTCTGGGCTTGCAAGCGCAACTGCATATCTTCCTCGCCTCGTGCTGACCACCACCAATAGCCGCTCGTGATCAACAAAAATACCACTGCGGCTGTAACCAATCGCAAGCCCTTGGTGCCAAACAGTAATCCGGTCACCTGGGAGCCGACAAGCGGTCGCAAAACGCCTAGAAGCACTTCAGAGAGCAAGCCGAGGACCAGAGTCGAGACTAACCCGATGATAATAGGGCGGGAGATTCGGCTGGGAATAACGTGTATGAGCGAACCGCCAACTCCGAGAAGGGTCATAACCGCCGCCAGCAGAAGACTTCCCAGGCTCGGGCCTAAGCCAAAAGTTAGAATTTGGATGAGGGTTGCCGAAACGTTCACCAATTTTGTGCGGATATTCGGAAATAGAGCGGTCAGCAGCACAAGGCCCAGCACGGGTAGTGCTGCCAGGAAACCGGCAATGAGTCCGGTGAGAAGCGTGCGTCCGCGTTCTGCTGCCGTGTGCTGCTGTGCTGCCTGATACCCTGCCAACACCGACGCGGCAAAGAGCAGAACCTGACCCAGCGTTAGCACATTTGTGATCAGATCCCGTTCGTCAAATGTCTGCACCATGCCAATAGCGCTGACGCTGGCCGCTGCGACGCCCGCCATAAGGCCGATTTTGGCCGCGTTGCGCAAGTCAATCCGGGACATAAGCTACCTCTTATGCTTTCTTCTCGGCCAGGCGCTCGCCAATGATCCCCTGCGGCCGGAAAATGAGGACGAGCACCAGCATGGTAAAAGCGATCACGTCTTTCAACTGGTGTGCGCCGGGTATGCCCAGCCCTTCCAGGAACAGCGGCGGGCCGACGGCTTCTATCACGCCCAGGAAAAGCCCGCCCAGCGCGGCGCCTGGGATACTGCCTATGCCGCCCAACACCGCGGCAGTGAAAGCCTTGATCCCCGGGACGAATCCCATGAAGAAATGTGTCTGGCCGAACATCAGACCATAAAGAATGCCGGCTGCGCCTGCCATCGCTGCCCCCACGGCGAAGGTGATGGCAATTGTCCTATCCACGTTAACGCCCATCAGCGCGGCAACGTCCTTGTCTTCGGCGACGGCGCGGATCGCCTTGCCGGTTTTGGAACGCATGACGAAGAAGTAGAGGCCCACTAACATGATGATTGATGCTGCCATGACGACCAGCCGCGTCCTTAGAATCTCCAGGCCAAAGATTTCAATTGTTCCTGAGAAAATGGGTATGTTGGGAAAAGGAACGACCGCCGAGCCATACAGCCCGCGGAAGAAATATTGCCAGAAGAATGATGCGCCGATCGCTGTAATCAAAGGTACTAGGCGCGGCGCTCGCCGCAGCGGTCGGTAAGCCACGCGTTCCGTGAGTAGGGCGATGCCCACAGACACAAGCATCGCTGTAAGCATGATGGCCAGCATGCTCATGAAAGGATTGCTGTCTAGATAACCTGCTGAGGCAAGTGGAATGGCGACGAAGACCGTGGCGGTCATTGTCCCAGACATGAAAAATTCGCCGTGAGCGAAGTTGATCATGAACAGAACGCCGTAGACCAGGGTATAGCCCAGGGCAATAAGCGCATAAAGGCTGCCCTGTGCAATGCCGGCAATAGTAAAATCTATCCATGCCGCCGTAGAATATTCAGTTCCAACACCAAAAAAGACCTTGGCTACTGTCCCCCAGATTACCAATATGATGATTGCAGTTCGAAAAAGCCACAGGAAAAGATCGACGAAGTCGATTTCTATTCTCCGTAAAGCCTGGGCCATAGCTAACTTCCTCAGTTTAGAAATAGGCTCCGAGAGACTCACGACTTCTCGGAGCCTATTCCATTTTTGTCATGATCCGGTCAAAAGACCGGTTCAATGGCTACCCGCGTGGCCGTCTACGGCACGTAGTTAAAGATCGGCACAAAGTCCAGGGCGCCTTCAACTTCCTGCACCTCGTTCACCGCAATGGCCGGATCGGCGCAGTCGCCGTTTTCATCGCATGTCAACGTCCCGGTAATGCCTGTGTAGCCGGAAGTTGCGGCGACCGCATCGCGCAGCGCCTGGCGGCCGATGAGCATCGTGCCATCGTCGCTAACCTGGGCCACTTCTACGATCGCATCGAGGAGAATGTTGGTGGCATCGTAGGCATGCGCGTGGAAGGCGGCCACCGGTTCACTGCCGTAGTTCTCTTGATACGTCGCCAGGAAGTCGGTGTAAGCCTGATTCTCAAAGCCTAGGTCAGGGCCAGACAGGTACATACCCAGAGCGGCGTCTCCGGCGGCCTCGAGGAAGTCTGGAGAAAGCATGCCGTCGGCGCCGGCCACGTCGGTCTCGCCTAGTCCCTCAACCTGTCGCGCCTGCTGGGTCAGATTAGCGCCCAGCACGGTGAAGACAGGGTAGTAGAGGAATTCCGGCGGACCTGCGGCGGCGATTGTTGTCAGGACTGGCGTTACGTTTGTTGCGTTAGGATCTTCCGCCTCAAAGGCCACAATTTCGCCTCCTAACTCCTCGAAGGAATCGCGGAAGACACTGGCCAAACCTTCTGTGTAGGGGTCGCCGTCGTGAATGGCCGCGGCAACGCGCGCGCCCAGCTCATTGTAGGCAAACTGCGCCATCGCCGCGCCCTGAACCTCGTCGTTGTGCGCCGTGCGGAAGTAACCCTCCTCGCGCGTGTCGGGATGGGTTAGAACAGGCGCCGTATTAGACGGAGAAATCATGACGAAGCCGTTGTCGGCCATGATCGCGGACGCGGGGACGCCGGCGCCCGAACAACTGGTGCCGATGACGCCCACGATGGTTGGATCAGATACTATCTTCTGGGCTGCCGTCTGGCCGCCCTCGGCGGTACAACCGTCGTCCTCGGCCTGCAGTTCAATGGGATGGCCTTCGATCTCACCACGATCCTCAATGGCGATCTCTACGCCACGTTGGGAGTCGGTGCCCAATTGTGCATTTGGCCCGGTGATTACCAGCGCCGAGGCGATGCGAATCGGATCGCCAGGAGCAATCTCGACACAACCAATGGCATCCTCACAGGTCAATTGCTGCCCACCGCCACAGGCCACGAGCGTCGCAGCCAACAGCGCCAACATTATGAAGTACATCAAGCGTTTCATTGTTTCTTCTCCTCATAGTATGATTTGGCAGAATAATGGTGACTGGCGTCAGCCACTTTAAGAATATCTGCACGCTTTGGGGGAGCCAGCCCCGGACTTGGTTGGGATATTAATCTGAGCAGAACCCACCTCCTGTTCTCCTGTTCGGTGACTTTAATCGTATCTCTATTCTGGCTACCGTGAGAGCTGCAAAGCTATCCGCATGACTGGGTTTTAGGGATTCTAATGAAATAATGATAGTTGTCAACCTGATTCCTACCGTGCAACGATGATGTAAGCTGTCAGTAGCGGTGATTTGTTTTCTGCCTCTGTGGCAATATGCTTGTACAATACAGCTAATTCACTCGCGAGAAAGGCAAACGCTTCCCTTGATAACACCCTGGAGGAAATAGTGGCAAAAGAAACCCTCACTGTGACCGACAATCGTACTGGACGCACTTACGAGCTGCCCGTCAGCGACGGTACCATTCGCGCCATGGACCTGCGACAGATAAAGGTCGGCGACGATGACTTTGGTTTGATGAGCTATGATCCGGCTTACAAAAATACGGCATCAACCCGCAGCTCGATTACTTTCATAGATGGCGAAAAAGGAGTGCTCTGGTACCGGGGCTATTCCATCGACGAGTTGGCCGAGAACTGTACCTTTCTAGAAGTTGCCTATCTTTTGCTGTTCGGTGAGTTGCCGAACCGGGATCAGTTGCAGGTGTGGGAACGGGAGATCACTCACCATACGCTCCTCCATGAGAACATGAAAGGGCTTTATGAGGACTTTCGCTACGACGCGCATCCTATGGGCATGCTAATCAGTGGCGTCGCCGCGCTTTCAACCTTCTATCCTGAAGCAAAGGCTGTTGAGGACGTAGAAAATCGCCTGCTGCAAATCAAGCGCCTGATCGCCAAGATGCCCACGCTGGCTGCATATGCCTACCGTTTTAGCATGGGCTTTCCCATCAACTATCCAGACAACGATCTGACGTACGCCGGCAACTTTCTGAACATGATGTTCAAGATGGTGGAACCCACGTACGAGCCCCATCCGGCGCTGCAACGAGCGCTGGACGTTCTCTTTATTCTGCACGCAGATCATGAGCAGAACGCGGGAACCACGGCCATGCGCACGGTAGGTAGCACGCTTTCCGATCCTTACTGCGCCGTCTCGGCCGCTGCTGCTGCTCTCTACGGGCCGCGGCACGGCGGCGCGAACGAAGCGGTTGTGCGCATGCTAACCGAGATCGGGCACGTGGACGAAGTGCCCGACTACGTCGAGCGCGTGAAAAACGGCGAGTTTCGCCTCATGGGCTTTGGACACCGCGTCTACAAGAACTATGATCCCCGCGCGCGGATAGTCAAGCAGGTGGCTGACGATGTATTCGATGTGATGGGACGGAATCCACTCTTAGACATTGCCCTCGAGCTGGAACGAATTGCGCTGCAGGACGACTACTTTGTTTCCCGCAAGCTTTATCCGAACGTGGATTTTTACTCGGGCATCATCTATCAGGCGATGGGCCTGCCGACAAGTATGTTCCCCGTCATGTTTGCCATTCCGCGCACAGTAGGCTGGCTGGCGCAGTGGCAGGAGCTACTGGAAGATCCCGAAGAAGCAATCGCCCGCCCACGCCAGATCTATACCGGTTCACAAAAACGAGACTACCGCCCAATCGACGACCGCGCCTAGATCCTGTTACACAAAGCTACCCAGAGGTGCTCGTGCTCGAGACTACGCCTGCCCGTAAACTTCTCTGTGTCACTTCAGGCGCCAGCCACACCAACAAACTGAAGAACGTGAGCGCGCCGCCCACCAAAAACAGAGCAGCCCGCCATCGTTGCCAGAGGTAAAACAACTCAGCAGGCGGTGCTAATGACGGTGGGTCGGCCGCATACTGCCCCACCGCATTCCATACCGGCAGGGCAGTGAAATCCGGTTCCAACATGCGGAAGTAGTACCAAGTCTGGTCCTTCTCACTATCATCAGGCCGCTTGAAAAACCAGTAATTGACCACGCCAATCCACGGCCATTCGTCGCGCGCCCGCTCAAACGCCTGCACCGCATATCGCGCTTGCTGTTCTTCCGTCACACGTCCATAAATTGGCGGAAGCTCTGGCGGCGCGACGTTCCAGCCCATTTCGCCGATCCAGATTGGCTTGTGCGCGTCGCCATGCTGCACCATCAGATCGCGGATGAAAAGGTTATGAGGGTAATTGATCACACTCGGCCGTAGACGGCGATCGGTAGGCCCAGACCACAGTCCGTAACCCTGCGCGGACATGACGTCGAAGCAGTTTCCTGCGCCCGCGTCGTACATCCGCTCCAGGTAGATCAGATCGTTAAGATTGCGCCCCTCGAGCGCCACCGTCGGCGTCAGCGCGCCCGCCAGCACCACGGCATCGGCGTCTTCCTCTTTGATGCGCCGGTATGCCACGCACAAAAGCTCGCTGTATGCTTCTGGATTTACGTCTTGCAGGCCCCACTCGTCGTTGCCGTTGGGTTCATTCCACACCTGGTAATAGCCGATCCGCCCTTCGTAGCGGTCGGCGACGGCCGCCACGAAGTCGCCAAAGTCTTCAAAGTTGTCCGGAGGCGCGTTCGTTCCGACTGTGTTGGTCAAGGCACGCGTCCAGGCCGGAGGATTGCCCAGACGGGCAACGATCTCCACGTCATTCTCTTCGGCGAGATCGACAATGTTGTCATATTTCGCCCAGGCGTCGAGCGCGTCAATCTCTCCGTCGCCGTCCACATCGTTTCTACGGTCTACAAAGTCGCCTTTGCCGTGGATCTCGATGTCCTCCCACGGGAACTCCTGGCGGATGAAGTCAATGCCCGCATCGCTGATCATTTGGAGGCTGCGCTCGCGCACCTCGGGGAGGACCTCATTCTGCAAAAAAGTATTAACGCCAAAGGCGCTCACAGCAGCGTGTTCCATCGGCGCATCCGGCGCGAGATCCGGCTGCGGACGAATGGCCGTGTGAAACCAATGCACGAGCCCGCGCAACTGTCCCTGTAATGCTTCTTCTCCTGTCAGTTGGTATAGGGATAGGGTAGGTGGAAACAGTGCCAGCACGAGCAAGAGCAGACCGGCGAGAGCAATTCCTTTGTGCCACATGGTGGGCATTATACGCGCAGGGAGCGCCAGATTCCACCAGATGTGTAGCCGCGGATTCCATTCCGCGCGCTGTCTCGCCAGCGAGGTATGGAAACCTCGGCTACGGATCGATCTCCAGCAGCGCGCGCGCAATAATCAACGCCTCCTCGCCTACCTCTCCCTCATCTTCATAACTCCACCACGACGACAGCACGGCCTGTGCGATTCCCCAACCGATGATACGCGCGCGATCGGCTTGCAGATGTTCGGACAGTATATCGACGCGGCGGGCTAGTTTCTGCCGTAAATCGGGCCACGTGGCAACGTACGGCACGGGATTGCGCAGTAAGGCGCCGGTCTCGTACAGCGCTTCGCCGCTCACGCCCTTCGGATCGATAGCCAGCCAGGGCTCCCGCTGTGCCGTGAGGATGTTGTAATGGTGCAGGTCCCCGTGCAGCAGCACCGCTTCTCGCGACGAAGCGAACAGTTCTGCAAAGAGTCGTTCCGCCGCTTCCACCAGCCGGCGTGGAAACGGGCCGGTCCCGCCGTCAAACGTTGAACGCAGACGTTGCATTCCATCTGACCACTTTTCAATCGTCGGAAACGAATGTTGTGCAGGTAACGGGCGCCACAACTGCTGCATTACATCGGCCGCAATTCGCGTTGCCTGCTCGTCGTACTCCACCGACACAAGCATCGCCCCGGGGGTCAATCGTTCTAATACCATGGCTCCCAGCTCATGATCTGACGCGAGCAGACGAGCGCAGCCGCGACCGTCATACACGCCCAAGGCGTCGATTTCCGCCAGCAGCTCGTGATTAGGCACCCCTACCTTCAGCACCACGGGATCGCCGTCTGCGTCCCGGGCTCTGACTACATAGTTATAACTCAAGCCCTCAAATGGCGCGCCAAGCGTCAGCGACCAGCGACGACGACACTTTTCAAGTAGCTCGGGTAGATTCTCAAGCCAGGAACGGCCTTCAGTGCCATAGAGCGCCACCATCCTACGCGCGAAATCAGGAGGAATTGTCATCATGACAAAAGCATAGCAGAAGGCTCAAAACTTTCCTGGAAACCCACCCGTCCGAAGGCAAGTCAGTTTCCGCGAAACTTTCTGCATCTGGTAACGCCACCTCAATTGCCTGCCATAATGCCATATGATAGACTTTTCACGCACCAGCGACCGTCATTCTGAGAGCTCCCATAAATGGGGCGTCTGCGGAGCGAAAAAGCTCTGCACACCGCCGAAACGAAGAGGGAAGCAATGTTATCGCCCACCGAGAAATTCTTGTTCGTCCTGCTCGTCGCGATTTCAATAGGAGCCACCATCGTCACCTTTGACGAGATGCGGCGGATTATCGCGCGGGGCACGGGCAGGCTGCGGCTTGATGACCTTCCTAAGCGCGTCGTGAACGGGGTTGTTGCGCTGATCACGCAGGGAAACATTCAAAAGAATCGTAAGCTTACGTCGTACATACACTATGGGGTGGCCTGGGGCTTTATTTTTTACGGATTGGTGAACGTGTTAGACACGGTGGAAGGCCTCGTGGCCGGGTTTGAGGTTCCGGGCGTCGTCGGCGGCCTCTACCGACTCCTGGCAGACGTCTTCAGCGTTGCCGTTCTCTTCGGCGTTGTCTACTTCCTGCTGAGGCGCTTTCTGACGCCGGCTGGACACCGCACGCTTTCGGCGCGTGAAAACGTGCCGCTCATGTCCGAAGCGCGTGCCGGGATCCCCAAGGACTCGCTGATCGTCGGCGTCTTCATTTTGCTGCACGTTGGCTTTCGATTTCTCAGCCAGACTTTCGATATTGCTTTGGAAGGATTCGATCTCTATCAGCCGTTCGCTACAACCTTTGCCGGCCTGTGGCAGGGACTTCCCATGGAAACCCTCACGATTGGTTTCCATGCCAGTTGGTGGATTGCCCTGGGCCTGATATTTCTCTTCTTGCCATATTTTCCCTATACCAAGCACGCACACCTGTTCATGGGTCCCTTAAATTTCATGACGCGGCCATACCGCAGTGCGCTGGGCGTCTTGGAGCCCATTGATTTTGAGGATGAGACTGTCGAGCAGTTTGGCGTGGCGCGCCTATCCGACCTGCCGCAGACACACATTCTTGATGCCTTTGCCTGCATCATGTGCAATCGCTGCCAGGATGCCTGTCCGGCCTATGTGACGGGCAAGGAACTCTCGCCGGCAGCCCTTGAAATAAACAAGCGCTATTACATCTGGGAAAATATGACCGAGTTGGCCGGCGGCGGCGACGACGCCGCCCATCTGATGGACTATGCTATCAGCGATAGCGCGCTATGGGCCTGCACCGCCTGCGGTGCCTGCGTCGAAGTCTGCCCTGTGGGCAATGAGCCCATGTTTGACATTCTCAATATTCGGCGTGACCAGGTCTTGATGCAGGCCGATTTCCCCAATGAGCTGCAAGGCGCGTATCGCGGCATGGAACGCGCGGGCAACCCCTGGAGCGCCACCGAGGATCGTCTCGGCTGGGCGAAGTCGCTGGCTTTCGAAGTGCCCACGGTCGAGGAGAATCCCAACTTCGACGTTTTATACTGGGTAGGTTGCGCGGGCGCTTTTGACCCCAAGGGCCAGGAGATCGCCCGCGCCATCGTCACGGTCCTCAACGCGGCCGGCGTCAACTTTGCCGTGCTGGGCGGCATGGAAAGCTGCACGGGTGACGCCGCGCGGAGGTCTGGCAACGAGTATCTCTTTTATGAAATGGCCAGGGGTAACATCGAAATGCTAAAGGAGAGCGGCGCCGAAGAAAAGCGTATTGTTACCGGCTGTCCGCACTGCCTGCATACGATCGGTAAGGAATACAAAGATCTTGGCGGCAACTTCCACGTCATGCATCATACACAGATGATTGCCGACCTTGTGGGGCGTGGCAAGTTGCGCCTGAACGGCGCGCAACTAGAGCAAGTGACGTTCCACGACCCCTGTTACCTTGGCCGCCACAACGCCGTTTATGACGAACCACGACACTCCCTTGCCAGTGCTGGCGTGACGCTGTTGGAGATGGACCGCAGCCGCAATAAATCGTTCTGCTGCGGCGCAGGCGGCGCTCAATTTTGGAAGGAAGAGGAACCGGGAGCGCAGGCCGTCAGCATGAATCGTTATCTGGAAGCTGAAAGGACCGGGGCGAAAACCCTGGCCATTGGCTGCCCGTTCTGCGCCCGTATGCTGGAAGACGCGGGCAAAGAAGCCGGAGAGACGATGAAGGTCATGGACGTCGCCGAACTGGTAGCGGGAGCGGTAAACAATAGGTGACCGGTAGTTAGGTGCCCGGCACTTTGGAAGCGCCGGGCACCTACAACAAGGAGTGGCTATGCAAACGCGGAGTGCCTCCAACATCGCTCGCAAGGTGGTTCTTGGCCTATTACTATTGCAGTTTGCTGCCTGCACTTCGCTCGGCGGTCCCTATGAAGAATCGTTTGACGACGCCGGCAAGTGGGGAACGGGCGAGGATCTTGAAGCCAGCGGCGAAGTTACCGGCGGACGCTACGAGTTTCTGGTAAAAGCCGATCTCGGCCTGTTTTGGGCCACCGCCGGCGAACAGCTTTCCGATGGCGTCTACCAGGTGGAAGCGACACAGCTCGATGGTCCTCTCGATAACGGCTATGGCCTGATGTTCCGCGTCGATGCTGACACCAACTCCTTCTATTTGTTTGAGGTCAGCGGCGACGGCTACATCTGGATCGGCGTTTGCCAGGAAAGTTGTGAGGACGAGCAGCCGCTAATCGCCGATGGCTGGTTTGCGTCTGAAGCCGTCAATCAGGGACTTAATGCCGGCAACGTCCTTCGAGCGCGGGTTGAGGACGGCAATATGATCTTCTTCGTTAACGATCAGGAAGTTGGCCGCGTCACCGATAATACGCTGAGCAGGGGAGATATTGGTATAATGGTGGAAACCCTCGGACAGGGCGGCGTCCTGGTTGCCTTCGACAATTTCACCGTGACGCCGCTTTCTGATTAGTCCTCGTGGCGCAAACATCTATGCTCGTTAGGCGAGCCGCTCGCTTAACGAGCCGTTTGCGAAAGGAGAGGAATGGCGCAGAAGGAACAAATAAAGCCGATCGAATGGGATGAGCTTTCGCTTAGCCCTGAAGAAGTATTGGACGACTACCGGCTGGCACTAGAAAGTCGTTTTGCCAGCATCATCGGCCGGCGGGAGGTGCTTAGTGGCAAGGCAAAGTTCGGTATTTTTGGCGACGGCAAAGAAATCGCCCAGATAGCCATGGCTAAAGCGTGGCGACCGGGCGATTTTCGCGCCGGTTACTATCGCGATCAAACCTTGGCCTTCGCGCTCGGCATCCACACGCTCCAGCACTTTTTTGCCCAGCTCTACGCGCACGCTGACCTGGAAGCTGAACCGATGACCGGCGGGCGGTCCATGAACGCGCACTTCGCCACGCGCAGTCTCAACCATGATGGTAGTTGGAAAGATCTGACTACCATGTTTAACTTCTCGCCGGACCTCTCGCCAACCGGATCGCAAATGCCGCGAATGGTTGGCCTGACCTATGCTTCGCGCCTGTATCGCCAGCTACCGGAACTAAAGGAGTTCGAGCGCTTTTCGCATAACGGTAACGAAGTGACCTGGGGCACTGTCGGCAATGCTACTTGCGCTGAGGGTATGTTTTGGGAGGCGGTAAATGCCGTCGGAGTCCTTGGCGGGCCTTTAATATTATCAATTTGGGATGACGGCTACGGCATCTCGGTGCCCAACGAATATCAGATTACGCACGGTGACATCTCGGCCGTGCTGAGCGGATTTCAACGCGAACCGGACTCGAGCAGAGGATACGATATTTACCGGGTTAAGGGCTGGGATTACGCAAGCCTGATAAATGTTTACCAGCAGGCGGCCGCGGTGGCCCGCGCAGAACACGTGCCGTCGATTGTACACGTGGTGGATATGACACAGCCGCAGGGCCATTCCACATCCGGAAGCCACGAGCGCTATAAGCCGCCAGAGCGCCTGCAGTGGGAAGAGGCTTTCGACTGTTTGACGAGAATGCGCGAGTGGATTCTGGCTGGCGGCCTCGCCCAGGCCGAAGAACTGGATGCCATGGAACGCGATGTGCGCAAGCAAGTTGAGGGAATTCGTCGCGATGCCTGGCAGGCCTACTTGGCGCCCATCCGCCACGAGCTGGAAGAGGTCGGCGACATGATAGATGAGATGGCGACCCATTCCAGTCAGGCAGCCGAGCTTGCTCAGATCAAGCGGCGGCTGAGCCGGCTTCAAAGTCCCAATCGCAAAGACGTCATGCGCGCCGTGCGCGAAATTCTAGTTGCCCTGCGCGACGAAGACCTGCCGACCAAACAAGTGCTCGTCGAGTGGAAGAAACGGCAGGAAGCAGTTAATGAGGAGCGTTATGGCTCTCACCTGCATAGCGAATCGGAACGACGCGCGTTGAATGTTGCTGAAATTGCTCCCACTTATTCCGATGAATCCCCTACCGTAAGTGGCTTTGAAGTGCTCAACGCTGCCTTCGACGCCATGTTAGGCCGCGATCCGCGGGTGATCGCCTTCGGCGAAGATCTCGGCTCGCTCGGCGGCGTCAACCAGAGCTTTGCCGGCTTGCAGGCTAAATATGGCGCCTTGCGCGTCTCGGACACGGGCATACGTGAGGCAACCATCATCGGCCAGGCAATCGGCATGGCGCTACGTGGATTGCGGCCGGTTGCCGAGATGCAGTACCTCGATTACCTCATGTACGCGCTGCAAATATTGTCCGACGACCTTGCTACCATGCACTGGCGCAGCCGTGGTGGGCAAAAGGCGCCGGTGATCATACGCACAAGGGGACACCGCCTGGAAGGAATCTGGCATTCCGGTTCGCAAATGGGCGGCATAATTAACCTGGTGCGCGGAATTAACGTTCTGGTGCCGCGCGACATGACGCGAGCGGCCGGATTCTATAATACGCTTTTGAAATCAGACGAGCCGGGTATCGTGGTTGAGGTGCTGAACGGATACCGCCTGAAAGAGAAGCTGCCCGATAACGTCGGCGAAATAACTGTGGCGCTTGGTGTACCTGAGATTTTGCGTAACGGCGAGGACGTGACCCTTGTCACGTACGGGGCGATGTGCCGCATCTGCGAGGAAGCGGCAACCCTGCTGGCGAAAGTAGGCGTCGACGTAGAGCTGATCGATGTCCAAACGCTGTTGCCTTTTGACGTGAATGGTGTCATTCTGGATTCGTTGAAGAAAACGAACCGCGTCGTCTTTGCCGATGAAGACGTTCCGGGAGGCGCTACAGCGTACATGATGCAGCAGGTCATCGAGGCGCAGGAAGGAATTTATTGGCTAGATTCTGAGCCACGCACGTTATCGGCGAAGGCCCACCGCCCGGCCTATGGCACAGACGGAGATTACTTCTCTAAGCCCAACGTCGAATCCGTATTTGAGACGGTATACACCTTGATGCACGATTCGGACCCGCAACGTTACCCGCTGTTCTTCAATTAAGGTCATGCTGTGGCCGGTCTCCGACCGAGCCACCGGCGGAGGTAAATAAATGGCCACAAGAGTCATCATGCCGGAGATGGGTGAGGGAGTCATCGAGGGCACAATTGCCCGCTGGTTGAAGCAAGAAGGCGATGAAATCGAAGAGTTCGAGCCCATCCTCGAAATTGAGACAGACAAAGTAACCACAGAAGCAACCGCCGAAATAGGCGGAACACTGTTAAAAATCTACGTGGACGAAGGTGAAACAGTACCCGTGGGTACTCTGTTAGCCTTCATCGGCGATGCGGGCGACGCCCTACCCGAAGCCGGCTCGGACGCTGGCGAAGACCAAACTGCCGTCTTGCAGGAGGGTGCCCTGCACAATGAAGAAGCGCGCGAGGCGGCTGCTGCTGGCGATAGAGAGAGCGTTGCCGACCGGCACAACGGTGGGCGTGTTCAAGAGGACGAGGAAGAGTTGCCCTACGCCGACTGGGCCAGCCCTGTGGTGAAACGTATCGCCGAGGAGCACGACGTCGATCTAAGCAGGGTCCAGGGCACAGGACGTGGCGGTCGCACTACCAAGCGCGACATCATGGCCTATCTGGACGAGCGCGAGAAGGAACCAGCCGCCCCAGTCCAGCGACCGGCAGCGCGCCAGCCGCAGCCCCGGCGTACGCCGCCGGAGGCGATTCCCGGTGAGCTGGTGCGCCTGAGCAATATGCGCCGCAGCATTGCCGAACACATGGTGCGCAGCAAGCAGACCAGCCCCCACGTGACGACAGTCTTTGAAGTCGATTTCAGCGCCGTTGTGGCTCATCGCAATGCCCACAAGGCGCAGTATGCGCGAGACGGGGCGCGCCTTACCTTTACGCCGTACATTGTCGAAGCGACTGTGCAGGCGCTTAAGGCGCATCCTATAGTTAATAGTACCTGGCAGGAAGATGGTGTACTACTGAAGCGGGAGATCAACATCGGCATGGCCACGGCACTCGAGGATGGTCTGATCGTACCCGTCATCAAGGGCGCCGATCAGTACAACCTATTGGGGCTCGCCCGGCAGGTGAACGATCTCGCGCAACGCGCCCGAAATAACCAGCTCAAACCGGCGGAAGTACAGGGCGGCACCTTTAGCATCACCAACCACGGCATCTCTGGATCTCTGTTCGCCACGCCCATCATCAACCAGCCACAATGCGGCATCCTGGGCATTGGCATGATTGAAAAGCGGGTCAAGGTCATCGACGACGCCATCGCCATCCGGCCACTCGCTTACGTCAGTTTCACCTTCGACCACCATATTCTAGACGGCGCTACCGCTGATTACTTCGTAGCCACATTCAAAGAGCGTATCGAAAACTGGGAATAACTTTGGAGTGCTGCTGTCATCCTGAGCCAAGCTCGTCTGCGAGCCGTCTTCGTAGCGAAGGATCTCCCGCCCGCCTCAGCTCATATAGCATCAACCCGGCGGCGACTGCGAGATTGAGCGAAGAAGAGGCGCCATACATCGGAATGGAAACGGCGAGATCGGCGTTACGCTGCACGTCCTCAGCCAGCCCCGCGCCCTCACTACCCAGGAGCAAAAGCGCCGGAAAGCGGTAGGGCGCGTCCCAGAATGACTGCGCGGCGTGCGCCGAGGTCGCGATGGTTTGCATGCCACGTTCGCGCGCCCACGACCATAGCTCCTCAACGCTTTCCGTCTCGGCCAACGGAACGCTGAAGATAGC